>CBDUYG010000442.1:0-3798 GCA_965371385.1 uncultured Myxococcales bacterium
AGATCGCCTTGGAGATCGAAATCAGACCCGTGAGTCTAGATCGTCACCGGGAGCGGCGTCGAGAGGCAAACGCACGGTAAAGACCGCCCCTCCCTCGGGCGCGTTCGCAACCTCGATCTGCCCGTGGTGTCGCTCGATGATCCCGTGGGAGAGAGAGAGCCCCAGCCCGGTCCCCTTGCCCACCTCCTTGGTGGTGAAGAAGGGATCGAAGAGGCGTCCTTGAAGCTCGGGGGGGACGCCGGGTCCGTCGTCCCTGAAGGCGAGCACCACGCCATCACCATCCCGGCTGGTCGTGATCTCGATCGTCCCACCCTGCTCCTGCTCGAGGGCGTCGCAGGCATTCATCAGCAGGTTGAGGAAGACCTGATTGAGCTGCCCGGGGTAGCATCGAACCTTCGGCAGCTCGCCGTAGCTGCGCACGACGTCGATCCCGTTCTTGAGGCGCGGCTCCATCAGGGTGAGGGTGCGGTCGATCTCCTCGTTGAGGTCGGCCTCCTGGAGATCCGCCTGATCCATGCGAGTGAAGGTGCGCAGATCCTGGACGATCTGCTTCACCCGCTGGGTTCCCTCTCGGCTCCGGCTGAGGAGCTTTCCGATCGCCTCGCGAATGGGCTCGCAGTCTGCGCCGCTCTGCTGGGCCTCGACGAGCTTCGCGACGTATTCGTCGAGGAGCTGGAGGTTTGCGTGCACGAAGCCGATCGGGTTGTTGAGTTCGTGGGCGACACCCGCCACGAGCTGACCAAGGGCGCTGAGCTTTTCGCTCTGCATGAGCTGCATCTGGATCTCACGCAGCTCGGTCGTTCGTTCCTCGACCCGGGCCTCGAGGGTCTCGTTCAACTTGGCGATCTCATCGAAGGCCTTGGCGTTCTCCATCGCAATTGCGCTCTGATTCGCCAGAGTGCGAAGAAGCTGACGGTCGTCGGCCGCCAGGCGCTCGCCCGAGAGCTTTCGCCCGACCGCGATGACCCCGAGAAGGTCCACACCGAAGAGGATCGGAACCAGGAGCTCGACCTCGAGGGCATCGAAGACATCCCAGCAGACCTCACGCTTCTCGACGTCCGGCTCCTCGTCGAAGTCGGCTCGGCAGAGCTCCTCCCGGCGCATCCAGAGCTCCCGCCAGATCGCGTGCTCGGAGGGAATCTCGGTCGCGCTGTCCTGATCGTCCCAGTCGCCGCGCCAGGCCGATGGGCGCAACACGCGATCGTCCTCGTCGAAGAGGAGCACCATCGCGCGCTCGACCCCCATCGTATCCGTAGCGGCCGCCAGGATGCGATCGCCGATCTCTCGCAGGGAGAGCATCGAGACCATCGCCTCGGAGATCTCCCTCACCGCGGCGCGATAGCGCGAGCGATCGCGGTCGAAGACGCCGTCGACGATTCGCTGCAGACGATCGCGCAGGGGGTTGAAGGCCAGGATCGCGAAGAAGAGGAACACCACCTGGGCCGATCGCACCGTCATTCCGAGCTTCAGGAATGCCTGGTCGGCAAAGGTGATCATGAATGCGAAGAGCCCGGTGATCGCGAGGGTCGCGGCTCCGTAGGCCATCGAGGACTTCGCGAGCAGGCGCAGCTCGAAGCGCCGCCTCCGCATCATCCCGACCCCGACGGCGACCGGCAGGAAGACCATCCAGAGCATCGCGAAGAGGGGAGGGAAGGAGGTATGGAGGAAGTACTGAGCCAGCAGGATGAGGAGCGCCGGGAAGAGGCTCAGGGCTCCGGCGGCGATCACGACGTCGGTTCGGTCTCCCACCCCCGCCTGACGCGCGCGCCTTCGCTCGATCGCGAGCACTCCCAGGGCGAAGATCATCATCCCGACCCCGGAGAAGAAGGAGAGGGTGGCGAGGATCTCCGTTGCCTCCGTGCGCAGGATCTGATCCAGCAGTACCGCGGATGAGATGAGGGCCGCCAGCGCGTAGGGGATCACTCGAATGCGCCGATGTCGCACGACCCACCCGGGCTCGAGGGGATAGGTGGTAAAAAGATGGAACGCCGTCGCGCCCAGGAAGGGCGAGTTGACCAGTATGCGGGTCACACCCCAGGGCGCCGACTCGATCTGGACCCACGACGAGAGCTCGACCGCCATCGACGAGCAGAAGAGCATGAAGGCCCAGGCCTCGCCCCGCTCGTACTTCGAACGCCACACCGCGCTCCCGATCAGGAGATAGACGACGCTCACGAGCACGAGGGCCACGTTGAACACGATATCGAGCGGGCGGCGGGCGAACTCGGGATCGACATCGCTGAGACGCAACGCGATCCGCTCACCGCCTCGCTTTTCGAAGACGTAGGTGTGGCTGCTGTCCGATTTGCTGTGATCGGCGCTGTCCCGGAGGAGGCGCAGGATCGGCACCCCATCGACGCTCACGATCCGGTCGCCGGGCTCCACGCCCCAGGAGGTCGCCTCGTTGGCGGCGGATTGGACGATGACCGCGCTTCCGATCAGTACGGTGGTGATGGGCGCCACGGCGTCGCGGCCGGGTGCGATCAGCGCCCAGACGGAGAGGAGAATGGATGCGATCGCCGCGCAGGCAGCCGCCACCCCTGTAACGCGACGAAAACGAAGTGTCGAGGCTGGATTCATCCGATCCGGACCACTCGGGCAGGAGCCGAATTCGACCCTGTGGGCTCGAACTCGGTGGGCGCGCAGAAGCTCGGAGCCATGAGCCCTCCCAGGGCGCTCGAGGCTCCAAACCGAGTCGGAACGATCGCACAAATGCCGGGGAATTACTTCAGCCCGGGTCGCGGGAGGCTCGCGCTCATGAATCCGGCCGCAATGGGCTGCCTGGATCGGCTCCTAGATCCCGGAACCCCCCTCTTCCTCAACGACGTGGATCCCGCATTCCTTCGTGTCGTCGTTCTCCCACCACCAGCGGCCCGCGCGAATATCCTCGCCGGGCTCGATCGCGCGACTGCAGGGCTCGCAGCCCACCGACGGATAGCCCTCGCGATGCAGGCGATTCACCGGGACCAAGTGGGCCTCGACATAGTTCCAGACCTGCTCTTCCGACCAGTCCGCCAGGGGATTGACCTTCACGATCCCCCCGGCGGCCTGATCGAACTCCACCTTGCGCGTATCCGCGCGATTCGTGCTGTGCGAACGCCGCAATCCCGACACATAGGCGTCGGCGTCCTCGAGATAACGCCTCATCGGCTCGACCTTGCGGATACGGCAACAGGTCTGGCGACTCTCCATCGACTCGTAGAAGAGGTTCATGCCCTTGTCCTGAACCATCTTCTGCACGTCCGACGGATCCGGAACGACCACCTCGACCTCGACGTCATAGCGATCGCGGATCCGATCGATGAGATCGTGAGTCGCCTGGGGGAGCCGGCCGGTGTCGAGCACGAAGACCCGGACGCCCGGTTCGATCTTCTGCATCATGTCGAGCAGCACCATGCCCTCCGCCCCGCCGAACGAGGCCGCCAGGGAGAGGCGAGGATGAAAATTCTTGATCGCCCAAGTAAGTATTTCTTGAGGGCTCTGATCCTCCATCGCGCCCTGGGTGACGACGTGTATCACATGGTCGTCAAAGGTGTTTCTTACTGCCGAGAGCGAGGTGGGCATGGCCGTGGCCTTTGGTTCAAAAGACCCGGGAAAGGGACCCGGGACGGAATTGGCAAGTATTGGTCACAATTTCCACATCGGCCAGTCGTAAATTATAATTCAATTACACACTTTTTTACCGTTAAACTAGGAACGGAGCAATTCCGCGATTTTCGTGACCTTTTCCTCCATCCGCACCGGGCGATCCCGGCGTTCATCGATCTTGATCACCGTCCCGACCCGTTGGGCTCCGGC
>CBDUYG010000443.1:0-3795 GCA_965371385.1 uncultured Myxococcales bacterium
CAGGTGGTCGATGCCGCGATGGTCGACGGCGCGGCTCTGCTGATGACGATGATGCACGCGATGCGCTCGATGGGGATGTGGTCCGGCGGGCGCGGTGAGAACCTGCTCGACACCGGCGCCCACTTCTACGACGTCTACGAGACGAAGGACGGGGAGTACGTCTCGATCGGCTCGATCGAGCCCCAGTTCTACGCACTCCTTCTGCAGCACACCGGGCTCGCGGAGGGACGGGAGATCCCGAAGCAGATGGACCGCGACGGCTGGGTACCCCTGAAGGAGGATCTCACGGAGATCTTCAGGCAGAAGACCCGGGACGAGTGGTGTGAGATCATGCAGGGCACCGACATCTGCTTCGCCCCGGTTCTCTCGATGAGCGAGGCTCCCGAGCATCCCCACAACAAGCATCGCGCGACTTTCGTCGAGCGCGACGGTACCCTGCAGCCGGCCCCGGCCCCGCGCTTCAGCCGAACCGAGGCCGAGATATCCCGCTCGCCCGCCCATTCGGGTCAGCATACGGATGAAGCGCTCGAGGATTGGGGCTTCGATGCGAGTGAACTTGCGCGACTGAGGGACTCAAAGGCGATCGCCTGAGCGCCGAGGCCTTGCCGAGTGTGTGAAGCAGTGCCTTCGAGGTGGCATGATCCCTCGAAGTGAACAACCATAGTGTTTTCAGCCAGAGGGGGGATCCATGGCACCGAGAACTGTCGCCACCATCACCGCCGTACTCGTCGTGTTGATGTTCGTTCCGCGCTTCATCAAGATCGTTCCGCCGGGGCACGTCGGGGTGGGGAATCTCTTCGGCAAGATCCGCCCGGAGCCCCTCCTGGCCGGCGGTCACGTCGTCAATCCCCTCATGGGATGGTACGACTTCGACGTTCGCGAAAATACGCTCAAGGAATCCGCCCAGGTTCCCACCCGGGATCAGCTCCAGACGAAGGTCGATGTCAGCGTTCAGTGGCGAATCGACCCCCTGATGGCGGCCGTCGTGTTCAAGAACGTGGGGACGCGGGAGAAGGCGAAGGAAGTCTGGCTGGTCCCAAAGGTCCGCAACCTGGTGCGTGAGCAGGGCACGACGATCGGCAAGGCAGAAGACTTCTTCCTGGAAGAGACGCGCAAACGTATGGAGGCGGCGCTCCTGGTCGGGCTCCAGGAGTATCTCGCCCCCCTGGGCATCACCGTTTCCGCGGTTCTGATACGTGACATCGACCTGCCGCCCGTGCTCACCAAGGCGATCGAGCAGAAGAAGGAGCGCGAGCAGGCGGTCGAGCGGCAGAAGGCCGAGCTCGAGCGCTTCCGCACGGAGCAGCAGCAGCAGGTCGCCGAGGCGGAGGCCAAGCGGGCGGCGGCCGATCAGGAGGCGCTCCAGATCCGGGTCCTCGCCGAGGCGAAGGCTGACGAGATTCGCCTGATCAACGAGGCCATTGCCCAGAACCCCGCCTACATCCAGCTCCAGGCGCTCAAGACCCTCGGCGACATGGCGAAGGACCCGGCGGCCAAGATCTACTTCATCGACTCGAACAGCCGCCAGCCCTTGCCGCTCCTGCATATGGGAGATTCGCTGAAGTAGGCATCGTTACAACGCGGTGTCGTCGGCAGTTCCTCTGCCGGGCGCGGAGCCATGCTCATCGGCTGGGATGACGGGGTGAGAGACCGCCTCGAGGAGACTCGCATGATCGAGCGGATCGAAGGCCGACCCGAAGGCACCCTGGAATATCGCTGTACCGGAAGGATCACCGGCGACGACTACGAGAAGGTCCTGATCCCCGCCGTCGAGAGCGTGCTCGCAGATCACGACCGGATCCGCCTCCTGTGTCAGATTGGCCCGGACTTCGAGGCCTTCCAGCTCGACGCCGCATGGGACGACACGAAGCTGGGCCTGCGGCACTGGAACGCCTTCGAGCGCATGGCGGTGGTGACCGATGTGGAGTGGATCCGCGGCACGATCCGAGCGATGGGCTTCGCATTGCCCTGTCCCATCCAGATCTTCGATCTCGACGAGCTCGACGAGGCCCGGCGCTGGCTGCAGGAATCGCTGGGTGCAATCCATCTCGCTTTCGAGGACGACAGCGGGCTCGTGCGTGCTCAGCTCCTCGGCTCCCTGGAGCCGTGTGCCTATCGCGACGTCAACGAGGAGGTGGACGCCTTCGTGGCGCGCCACACGCCTTTCAAGCTGCTCCTCGACCTGCGGGAGTTCGACGGATGGGAGGGCATCGCCGGCCTGCGCGAGCACCTGAGCCTGGTGCGGGATCACCGGCGTAGCCTCGAGCGGATTGCGATCGTCGGCAACCGCGGCTGGGAGCGTCTCGCCGCTCGCATCATCCCCCATGTCGTCGGTGTGGAGGCCCGATTCTTCGAAGCCTCGGAGTACGGCGACGCGGAGAAGTGGCTGACGGCCGGTGCCTGACCATTCCACCTCCACGCCACTCCACGCCGTAGACGATCCCTCGAGTCTCATGCGACGACGGTCCAGCGATTGAATCTCATCATCCCTCTCCTTGCGATCGTTCTCGCGCCGTCGTTGGCGGGTGCCGAGGATCTCTTCGACCTGCTTTCGTTTCCGAGCCGGGGACGAAGCGTGACCGCCGAGTTTGCCGAGCTCGATGGTGACGGGCGAGTTGATTTCTTCGTCATCGTCCTGGAGGGAATTCCGCCTGAAGAGGAGCGGACGATTCGCGTCTATCTGCAGCGGGAGGACGGCTCGTTTCCGAGTCGGCCGAATCACACGTTGCCGGTTCCAAAGTGGAGCTCCGTCTACGATGTGGCGGATCTGGTCCCCGAGAATCCGGGCGAGGAGCTCATCCTGCTACAGCCCAGCGGTCTCGAGCTGCTTTCTCTGGGTGATGCGTCGGGCCGAAGCTGGAGCTACCCGGTGCCGGGACCGACGACTGCCGGGCTGGCGGACGATGAACGAGGCCTCGAGCCCTTCAAGCTCGTCTACGACGATTTTGGCGACGAGCCTTGGATCCTGGTTCCCCAGATCGGCCAGCTGACCGCGCTCTCTGCGAAGGGGGAGGTGAGGGCGAGGGTCGAGATCCCGCGCCGTGCCAACTACATGATTCTTCCTCCCACGGGATTGATCGCCCTCGAGACCGACTTCCAGATCTTCGTCGACGTTCCGAAGCTGTCGATCGGGGACGTGGACGGCGACGGCCGCATCGATATCGTCTCGTCGACCCGCCACGAGATCCGGGTATTTCTCCGGCGCAAGGACGGAAGCTTCCCCTTCGAGCCGGACCGCCTGCTTCCGCTGCACCTCGTTACGGCGCGAGATCACATTCGCGGGACGGGAGGCGTTTCGAGTGAGATCAGGGACATCGATGGAGACAAACGACTCGATCTCCTGATATCCCAGGTCAAGGGTGGTTTCTCCGATGCGGAGACCACCATCTTCCTGTACATGAACCATGATGGCGGTTGGAATCTGGATGCTCCGGATCAGACTCTGACGAGCGATGCCAGCTTCAGCTCCAATTCGCTCTATGACGTCGATCAGGACGGTCGCCGCGAGCTCCTGCGCCTCGAATTCAAATTCAGCCTGTTCGAGGTAATCGAGCTCCTGCTCAGCCGCGAGGTCGACATCGACGTGTCGATCCGCCGCTATGTCCCGGGAAGCGGATTCGAGCGGAAGCCCTGGGTAAAGCGAAAGATCTCGTTGCCTTTCAGCTTCGACACCTTCAGGCTCAAGGGCTTCATACCCGCGCCGAACGCGGATCTGAATGACGACGGTTTCCGGGATTTCCTGGGCTCGGGCGGCGGCAAAGCGATCGAGGTCTTTCTCGGCAGCGCGGACGGTCC
>CBDUYG010000444.1:0-3786 GCA_965371385.1 uncultured Myxococcales bacterium
AGGATGAAGGCCGGCCCCTTGAACTCCTCCTTGCGCACGGTTCCCCAGCTGCGGGAGTCGTTGGAGTTGTCCCGGTTGTCGCCCATCATCAGGTAGCGGCCGGGCTCGACGGTGAAAGGCGACTGGGAGAGCCCCAGGCGATTCGGATCGTCGAGCACCGCGTGGGCGCACTCGCCGAGATTCTCCTGGTACAGGTCGAGGGGCTTTCCACGCTCGTTCAGGAAGGGCTCCTCCTGAGGAATCTTCTCGACGAGCTCTCCGTTCACGAAGAGCTGATCCCTGCGTACTTCGATGCGATCGCCCGGCAGGCCCACGATGCGCTTCACGAAATCCTCGGTGGGCAGGTCGGAGCGGCGGTCGGCCGGGATGATGCCCCCATCGGCTCTGCGCCCGACCTCGAAGACGACGACGTCTCCTCGCTCGGGCTCACGAATCCCCGGCAGGCGGTACTCGGTGAAGGGGATGCGGATTCCGTAGACGAATTTGTTGACGAAGAGATGATCGCCGATCAGCAGGGTCGGGAGCATCGAGCCGGACGGGATGCGGAAGGGTTCGACCACGCAGGCTCGAATCGTGAGCGCGATCGCGACGGCGATCGCGAGGGTCGAGATCTGCTCCCATGCCTGCTGGGCGAAGGCGGGCTTGCCCTGCTCGTCGGCCTCCGGACTCGCCTCGGCCTGTGCTTCATCACTCTTGGAGCGGCTCATTCGTCACCCAACTTCAATGCAGCGAGGAAGGCCTCCTGGGGGATTTCCACGGATCCCACCATCTTCATTCGCTTCTTTCCGGCCTTCTGTTTTTCGAGCAGCTTCCGCTTGCGCGTGATGTCTCCACCGTAGCACTTCGCGGTCACGTTCTTGCGCAGGGCCTTGACGGTGGTCCGAGCCACGATCTTCGTGCCGATTGCGGCCTGGATCGCCACCGGGAACTGCTGACGCGGAATGAACTCCTTGAGCTTGCGGGTGAGTTCGGCGCCCCGGGAGTGGGCGTGATCCGCGTGTACGATCAGCGAGAGGGCATCGACGGAGTCGCCGTTCACCAGCACATCGAGCTTCACCAGCCGCGACGGTTCGTAGCCCTTCAGCTCGTAGTCGAAGGAGCCGTAACCCCGCGTCGCGCTCTTCAGCCTGTCGTGGAAGTCGGTCACGATTTCGTTGAGAGGGAGCTCGTAGCGCACCTGCACGCGGTCGCCGTGGACCGCCATGTCGACCTGGGTGCCTCGCCGATCCTGACACAGGGCGAGTACGGGGCCGAGGTGCGCCGAGGGAACGTGAATCGTCGCAAGCACCACCGGCTCCTCGATCTCTTGAATGTCCTGGACATCGGGCAACGCTGCCGGACTCTCGATCTCGAAGGGCTCGCCCGACTTCGGAACGACGCGATAACGCACCGTTGGCGCCGTGGTGATCAGGTTGAGACCGTATTCGCGCTCGAGGCGCTCTTGAATGATCTCGGCGTGCAGAAACCCAAGAAACCCACAGCGATAGCCAAACCCCAGAGCCATGCTGGTCTCCGGCTCGTAGCTGAACGAGGAGTCGTTGATCTTGAGCTTTTCGAGGGAAGCCTTGAGGTCCTCGTAGTCTTCCGCGATGACCGGATAGAGGCCTGAAAAGACCATCGGCTTCACTTCCTGGAAGCCGGGCAACGGCTCCTCCGCTCCGCCAACGGCCGTTGTGATGGTGTCCCCGATCAGAACATCCGAAAGGGTCTTCACCCCGGCGATCACGACTCCCACCTCGCCGGCTCTCAGCTCCTTCACTTCGAGCTGTCGGGGAACCAGCACGGAGAGGTTCGTGATCTCGCGCTCGCTCTCCTTGATCATGAACCGGATGCGCTCGCGTTTGCGGAGCCGGCCCTCGATGATGCGCACGAGCATGACCGCGCCGACGTAGGTATCGAACCAGGCGTCGAAGACCAGCGCCCGGGTCGGCGCCTCGTCGCTTCCCTTCGGAGGCGGGACCCTCTCTACGATCGCTTCGAGGAGATCCTTCATCCCGATCCCAGACTTCGCCGACACGGGGAGGACGTCCGCCGCGTCGAGGCCGATCACATCCTCGATCTCCTGGGCGACGGCGTCGGGATCCGCCGAGGGAAGATCGATCTTGTTCACGACTGGAATGATCTCGAGGTCGGCATCGATCGCGAGGTAGGTGTTCGCGAGAGTCTGGGCCTCGATTCCCTGAGCTGCATCGACGACGAGGACGGCGCCCTCGCACGCGGTCAGCGCACGCGACACTTCATAGGAGAAGTCCACGTGGCCGGGTGTGTCGATGAGGTTGAGGAGATAGTCCTCGCCGTCGTCTGCGCGATAGACCATGCGCACCGTCTGGGCTTTGATCGTGATTCCCCGCTCGCGCTCGAGATCCATGTTGTCGAGGAACTGGTCCTGCTTGTCGCGCTCGGCGATGGTTCCCGTCTCGTCGAGCAGTCGATCGGCGAGGGTGCTCTTGCCGTGGTCGATGTGGGCCACGATGCAGAAATTGCGAATGCGCTCCTGGGGAATGCGAGCCATCAGGCGGCCTCCGCCAGGGCGCGGGCATCCGCGCGAACATCCGCGCCGTCCGCAGAGTCGAGGTAGGCCTCGAGGGCGGCGCGCCAGCTGCGCGTCTCGAGCCCCATAGAGGCCGCGCGGCTGCAATCGAGCACCGAGTAGGTCGGGCGTTCGGCCGCCAGGTCGAGATCGGAGGTCTTACCCCGATCGATCTCGAGGCCGCCGAAGCCGCTTCGATCCAGGATTTCCCGGGCGAAGTCCCACCAGCTGCAGGACTCCGAGTTCGAAAAGTGGAGCAGGCCTGCCTCGGGCGAAGCGCACGTCGCGAGAGCAATGAGGGCCTCGGCGAGATCGGCCGAGTAGGTAGGACAACCCAGTTGATCGTCCACGACGCACAGAGGGCCTTGCGCCTTTCCGATCTCACGCAGATAAGCCTGGCGCAGGATCGCCCCCACGAAGTTCTTGCCGGGGCCGAAGACCCAGCTCGTCCGGACCACCCAGGCCGGCAATCGCGCCTCGAGAACCCGTCGCTCTCCCTCGAGCTTGCTGCGGCCGTAGGCTGTGGTCGGTCCCGTGGGATCGCTCTCGCGATAGGGAGTCTTCGAGTGGCCGTCGAAGACGTAATCGGTGGAAACGTGGATCAAGCCGACCCCGGCCTCACGACAAGCCTCCGCGAGATGGCCCGGGGCCTCTCCGTTGACCGCCATTGAAGCCTCGGTCTCGGTCTCGCACAGATCGACGGCGTTGTAGGCAGCCGCGTTGACGAGCCAGCCCGGAGGTCCCTCGGGCAAGTTCTCGAAGAGGCGCATCACTGCTTCACGATCGGCGATGTCGAGATCCGCGTGGGCCGTGGCCCGGCGCAGCTCGAGCTGCGGATCGGCCTCGAGACTGCGGACCAGGCAGCGGCCGAGCTGCCCATTCCTTCCTGTGACGATGAAGCTCGTTGCCATGGTTTCGGTTCGCGCTCGAGCGATGCCGTCCGGCGGCTCTCCCCGGCCCCTCCGCGCGCGCCTGGGCGGAGGAGGAACGAAGAAGTGGCCGGTACGCTGCTCAGCCTCCTCCCTCGCTCCGCACCCATGTCGGCAATCCTTCCTCGATCTTGAGCTGCTCCGCAACCTGCTGGGCCTCCTGCTTCGAGGCGATGGGGCCGACACGGACTCGCCAGCGGCCGTCCTTGGATCCAGCAGCCGGGGTAATGTAGACGGGAAAGCCCTTCTGCTTGAGCCCGTTCGCGACCTTCTGAGCCGAAGCACTCTCGGCGAAGGCGCCGACCTGAACGCTGAAGCCGCTGTTTC
>CBDUYG010000445.1:0-3781 GCA_965371385.1 uncultured Myxococcales bacterium
GGTCCGGGCCTGGGCCTGCTGCTCTTCGGCCTCTCCGCCTGGTCGTATCTCGATGCGGCCTCGAGGTCGGCGCGTGAGCTTCCGACCATGGAGGGCCTGCCCGCACCCGATTCCGATCTGAAGCTCTCCGCCAAGCTGGGGATCGACGAAGCCCTGCTCGGCGGGATGGGGCTCGTGATCCCCATGCCCCGCACAGGTGAAATCGTGCGCATCGCCCACGAAGTCGCCGAAGCCAAGGAGCTATTCGAATCCCAGGGCTGGCTCGAGAAGCCCGAGGACTATCACCGCCGGCCGCTCTCCCTCGACGCGCCTCGCATCGAGCGCGCCAGCACGTTGACCCGGCGTGGCTCGCTCGCCTACGAGCACCTCTCTTTCGACAGCGAGTACGAGCCGCTGATGGAGGAGCCCGGCCGGGATCGCTGGCTTTCCTATACGCCGAATCGAATGGCCCACGCCTGGGTGCTGCGGCACTCGGACGAGCCACGTCCCTGGCTGATGTGCCTTCACGGCTATCAGATGGGCGCTCCCTGGCTCGACTTCGGCCTCTTCGACCCTCACTACCTGCACGACACGAAGGGCTTCAACCTCATCCTGCCGACCTTGCCGCTACACGGAAGGCGCAAGATCGGGCGTCTCAGTGGAGATGGCTTCCTCGCCGGAGACGTGCTCGATACGATTCATGCGGAGTCCCAGGCAATGTGGGACCTGCGGCGCTTGATTTCCTGGGTAGAGACCCAGGGCGCCGAGAGCATCGGAGCCTACGGTGTCTCTCTCGGCGGCTGCGGCGTCTCGCTCCTCGCGGGCCTCGCGCCCGGCCTCTCGGGAGTGATCGCGGGTGTGCCGCTCACCGACTTCGGTCGCATCTTCTGGGCCCACGGTCCACCCCAGCTGATACGCGATTATCTCGAGATCGGGATCGACCTCGAAGAGCTGCGCAGCATCTTTCGGGTCGTATCTCCTCTCTCCCTCGATCCCCAGCTCCCCCGTGAGCGACGATCGATCTTCGCTGGACTGGGGGATCGCCTGGTGCCAATCGATCAGGTGACGGATCTCTGGCGCCATTGGGAAGAGCCCGAAGCCACCTGGTACCAGGGCTCACACATCAGCTTCATGGGCGAGCCGGACGTGCGCCGGTTGATCGACTCTTCGCTCGAGGGGATGAAGGTTTGAGACACAGAGCGATGCCGGAGTCTGCCTGTTCGCTGAAGTTGTTTCGTCTCACCACTCGGAGGCTCCTGGTCCCATGAGCAGTGCAACGGCCGAAGATGGACTCTCGACGACCCCGACCGCCACGGTGGCCCGTCCGATCGATCTCTGGATTGCTCGCGGCCTCACCCTCGGCCCGGTCGTGTTGGCCTTTCCGGTCGGGACCGCGGCCGTGTTCGCGTTCGGGATGGATCGCAACACGATCGCCGACACCCTGGCGGTCTGCTACTCCCTCGGCCTTTTCCTGGGCTTCACCACCTCCTTCTGGCCTCTTCCCAGCTTGCGGTCCTGGACACGCTTCGAACGCATCGAGTCGTGTGTTCTGCTCTTCATGGTCGTCTCGTACGCCACCCATCTCAGCTGGGAGTTGGTCTGGCTGGTCTTCCACGAGTCGATCGCCGCCGCTCGCGACGCCGCCTGGGCGTATCCCTGGTGGGCCTATATCGACGGCGGGGATTTTCGTTACGCGCAGCCGAGCGGCAACATGCTCAGCATGGAAGCGCTCTCGATTGCGAACGGGCTGGTGGGCGCGACGGGCCTCTTTCTCTGGCTCCGCTCCGGCCGCAGCGACCGCCGCGGCGTGCTGCTCTGCATGGCGACGGCCGTCGTGCACCTCTACTCGACGTCCCTCTACTTCGGCGGAGAAATCCTCGAAGGCCTCCCCAACGTGGACACGTCGAGCTTCCTCGACAGCTGGATCAAGTTCGGCCTCGTGAACGCACCCTGGATCGTCTTCCCCTGGCTCGTTCTCTACTGGGGTCAGCGGATCGTGCTCGCCCGAAGGTGAGCGACTTCTCTCGAAAGAGATCGACCTCTCTGAAAAGTGAATGACCTCTCTGAAAAGTGAACGACCCCGCCCAGGAAAGTGAACGACCCCGGATGCCGAAGCACCCGGGGCCGTCGTCTGGGTTGGAGGACCCGCTTCACACTGGTCGCTCGCGTTCCTTCTCGTAGCGACGAATCAGGTCGCCTTGCGATACATCCCGAGCACGGCAGCGCCACCGAGGCCGAGGTTGTGCTGGAGCGCAACCTTGGCACCTTCGACCTGGCGCTTGTCGGCCTCGCCGCGCAGCTGCCACGTCAGCTCGGCGCATTGGGCGAGGCCCGTCGCGCCGAGGGGGTGGCCCTTCGAGATCAGGCCGCCCGAAGGGTTCACGACCACCTGGCCGCCGTAGGTCTGGGCTTCGGAGTCGATGAACTCGCCCGCCTTGCCCTCGGGGCAGAGACCGAGGGCCTCGTAGGTGACGAGCTCGTTGGCCGAGAAGCAATCGTGCAGCTCGATCACGTCGATGTCTTCCGGCCCGAGGCCCGACTGCTCGTAGACGGTCTGCGCGGCCGCCTTCGTCATGTCGCTCCCGATCATCTTGATCATGCTTCCCTCGTACGAGCTGGGGAAGTCGGTGGTCATCGTCATGCCGAGGATCTCGACCGCCTTGTCGCGCAGGCCGTGGGCGTTCACGAACTCCTCGCTGGCGAGGATCGCCGCCGCGGCGCCGTCCGAGGTGGGGCAGCACTGGAGCTTGGTCAGCGGCTCGAAGACCATCGGCGCCGCCTGGATCTCCTCGAGGGTGTACTCGTCCTGGAACTGCGAGTAGGGGTTGTTGACCGAGTGCTTGTGGTTCTTGTAGCCGATCTTGGCGAAGTGTTCGGGCTTGGTGCCGTACTTCTCCATGTGCTCCCGGCCCGCGTTGCCGAACATCTGCGCCGTCGGGGGAGCCTTGGCGTCGAAGCCGCATTTTTCGTTCATCACGCTGAAGTGCTTGTCGAGGGCCATCGTGCGATCGGTGTACTTGATGCCGAGGGAGCCCTTCTCCATCTTCTCGAAGCCGAGGGCCATCGCGCACTCGGCGAGCCCGCCCTCGACGAACTGCTTGGCCATGAAGAGGGCCGTCGAGCCGGTCGAGCAGTTGTTGTTGACGTTGTAGATCGGAATGCCCGAGTGGCCGAGCTCGTAGAAGGCGCGCTCGCCGGCGGTGGAGTCGCCGTAGCAGTAGCCGACGGCCGCCTGCTCGATCTCCTCGAACTTGATTCCGGCGTCCGCGATGGCCTTTTGTCCGGCCTCGCGCGCCATGTCGGGGTAGCACCAGTCCTTCGAGAGGGGCTTCTCGAACTTCGTCATTCCCACGCCGATCACGAATACTTTTCTACCCATTGATTCTTCTCTCCGATCCATACCGAGCGGTCCTCTTCGAACCGTTCTCGTTCACTATGCCTGCGACTGGATCGAGCGACTCGATCGATCCTTGCGCGGCTCGTTGACGTACAGAGCCGAGTCTCCTCTCGCCGCGATCCGACCTGGGCGCCTGATCCTTGATTCAGGCTCTTGATTCGTCGGGTCGCACGGATGGATTCGGCGGTTGATTCCTGGTCCAGCCTCTCGTCTCTCGTCTCTGGCTTGTCGTGCTTCTCGCGTTCGTCGATCCTCGTTGCCTCGAGGTACAACGAAGCGGGGGAGGATGAAAGACGCCGCGCCGCGAGATCAAAAAGCTTAGCACGGCGTTCTGAATCGGCGCAGGCGTTGCCGCAACCCGCCGGAACGACGGGGGCAGACTTCGGCAATCAGATGCGGACCCTG
>CBDUYG010000446.1:0-3774 GCA_965371385.1 uncultured Myxococcales bacterium
AGATCGACCCCGCCACGATCGAGATCGGCGCCGCGGTGAAGGTCGTCTTCGAGAAGATCGACGACGAGATCCGCATGCCACGCTGGGTGCTCGCCTGACATGATGAGCCCATGAAAATCGCATGAAGATCGGCATGAACATCCCCATCATGGTTCCGGGAGTCGATCGGGATCGGATGCTCGCCTGGTGTGAAGCCATCGACGCCGGTCCCTGGTCGAGCCTGGCCGTCGGCGAGCGCATCAACTTTCCCAATGCAGCGCCTCTGGTAACCCTCGCGACCGCGGCGGCGGTCACGAAGCGGGTTCAAATCATGTCCTACGTCCTCATCGTCCCGATGCACAGCGAAGTGCTGCTCGCCAAGGAGCTCGCAACCCTCGACATCGTCTCCGGCGGGCGGCTCAGCGTCGGCGTGGGGGCCGGGGCGCGGGAGGAGGATTACGTCGCAGCGGGGCGACCCTTTGGGAAGAAGCGTCTATCCCAGCTGCGCGATCAGGTGGCAACCATGCGGTGTGTTTGGAAGGGCGAATACGTAGCCGAAGGAGCGCTGCGCCCCGTCGAGCCGCTTCCCGTTCAAGACGGCGGGCCCGAGGTGCTTGTCGCCGCGCTCTCCGACAAGGCGATCCGTCACGTCGCCGCGTGGGCGGACGGACTCGCGGGCTTCAGCTTCGGCCCTTCGCTCGACGACGTGAATCGCGTCTTCGCCGCGGCGCGCAGCGCGTGGAAGGAGCACGCCCGTGAATCCTCTCCGCGCCTCGTCGCAAGCTTCTGGTACGCGCTCGGATCGGACTCCCGCGCGCAGCTCGACGACTATCTGCATCGCTATCTCAACTTCATGGGCAACGATCTTGCGAAGACCCTCGCGAGCGCGGTTTCAACCGATCGCCCGCAGAAGCTCGCCGACGCGATGAAGCAGATCGAAGACACCGGGGCAGACGAAGTCAGCCTCGTCCCGACCAGCTGGGACATCGACGAGGTTGCGCGAGCCGCCGACGCACTCGGGCTCTGAGGACACCGGGTTGAGCGAGCTCAGGAGGGCAGTTCGCACCCTCCAGGCGAGATGAGTCACGATCGCGGACAGTAGATTTCATCGCATGGCCATGGAAATTTGTTCTATTACAGGTATTTAACGGATTTTCTGCACCTTGGTCCAAATTCGCGAAACGCCCAGCAGGGAGTGCCTTTTCGCTTTTCAATACGGTCCGTCTCGTATATATTCGCGATCCTTGCCGAGCAGCCCCCAACGGCTTCCCGAGCAGATCGATTCCAGGGCGCCCGTGTGCTCGCCCCACGGGCCGCACGGTCACCTGGCCACATAGCCCCACATAGCCACATGGTCATTTTGCAATCATGAATTGAAGGAGGATCCAGCATGAATTTCGAGTTCTCGGAAGAACACCAGGCCTTCCAGAAAGAAGTCGAAGCATTCCTCGACGCCAACGACGACCCCGAAGTCTTCGACGTCACTCGGGAGAACATGGCGCAGATCGTCGACACTCCGGAGCGTCGCGGCTTCATGGGCAAGCTGGCCAAACAGGGCTGGCTGGGGATCACCTGGCCCGAGAATCTCGGCGGTCAGGACGGCGACGGAGTCTACGAGTACATCCTCAACGAGGCGCTCGCGTATCGCGGCGGCCCGCAGATCGGCAAGGGGGTGGGGATCATCGGCAAGACGCTGATCCGCCACGGCAGCGAGAAGCTACAGAAGGAGTTCCTCCCCCAGATCCTCAACGCCGAGGTCGAGTTCGCGGTCGGCTACTCCGAGCCCCAGGCGGGCTCCGACGCCGCCAACATGCAGCTCAAGGCGACGCACGACGACGAGCGTGGGGGTTGGGTGCTCGAGGGTCAGAAGATCTGGACCACCTCGGCGCACTTCGCCGATTGGTACTGGGTCGGGGCACGTACCGACCCGGATAAGAAGCACAAGGGCATCACCCTCTTCCTCGTTCCGATGGATCACCCGGGCCTCGAGATCCATGCCACCTGGACGATCGGCGACGAGCGAACGAACGAGGTCTTCTTCAAGGACGTCTTCGTGCCCGACGACTACGTCGTGGGCGAGGTGGGGAGCGGCTTCCAGTACATCGCCGAGGCCCTCGACCTCGAGCGCTTCACGATGTTCACCATCTCCCCGATCCTCCAGCGCCTCGAGATCCTGATCGAGTACGTGACGACCGAGACCCGAGACGGCGTGCCCCTCAAGAACGATCCGATCATTCGCCACAAGATCGCCGAGCTCTGCACCCAGGCCGAGGTCTCCCGCGTGCTCGGGCTTCGCTTCGTCTCCAAGGCGATGGTGGGCGGCAAGCCGCCGACGACCGAGGCCTCGATGTACAAGCTCTTCGCCACGACCCTCTCGAAGAAGCTCGCGAACGCGACGATGGATATCTGCGGCGCCGGCGCCCAATTCCGGGTGGGGACCGAGGAGGCTCCCCTCGAGGGGCGCGCCGAGTCGACCTATCGCTACACGGTGATCGATACGATCGGGGGCGGCGCTTCGGAGATCCAGAAGAACATCCTGGCCCGGCGCGCGCTCGGTCTCCCGAAGAACTTCTAGGCCTGAACAGAAGGAATTCTTTCAACCCCATGTCCCCCCTCCTCGAAGGCATCACGGTGCTCAATCTCGCGAGCGTGGGGCCCGCGGCTCGCGCGGCCCGCACGCTCGCCGATTACGGTGCTCGCGTGATTCAAGTCGGCCCGACCTCGCGCAGGGGGTCGGTGCAGATCCAGCCGCCCTTCCACACCTACGGTGCGGGACGCGGCTACGAGCGCATCCAGATCGACATGAAGTCGGAGGCGGGCAAGGAGGCCTTCCTGCGCCTGGCGGAGAAGGCCGACGCGATCATCGAGAGCTTTCGTCCCGGCGTCGTGAAGCGTCTCGGGATCGGATACGACGATGTGAAGGCGCGCAACGCGGGGATCGTCTACTGCTCGACGACGGGCTACGGCCAGGACGGCCCGGCCTCGGCCTGGGCGGGTCACGACATCAACTATCTCGCGATGGCGGGCCTGCTCGCGTGCACCGAGCCTCGCGAAGACGGCGGCCCACCGATTCTCGGGGCCACTGTGGCCGATAGCGCGGGGGGCGGCATGCACGCCGTACTCTCGATCCTCGCCGCACTCGTCAAGCGAGGGCAATCGGGCGAGGGCGTGTACCTCGACGTCTCCGCCACCGAGGGCGTGCTCTCCCTGATGTCACTCTCGATCGATCAATACCTCGCGACCGGCGAGATCGCGGGGCCACGCCAGGTACTGCTCACCGGCCGCTATGCGTTCTACGACGTCTACAAAGCGAAGGACGGCAAATGGGTCTCGGTTGGCGCCATCGAGCCGCGCTTCTATCACAACCTCTGCAGCCTGCTGGGCTGCGAGCAGTACGCGAAGGCGCAAATGGACGACGACCTCCAGGACGAGATTCGGGAGGCCTTCAAGGCGGCCTTCCTCACGAAGACCCGGGACGAATGGACGGCGCTGCTGGCGGCGAAGGACACCTGCGTCGCACCCGTATACACGATCCCCGAGCTCGTCGAGGACCCGCACTTCGCCGAGCGGGGGCTCTTCATGGACGCCGAGCACCCGGACCACGGGGCGTTCCGGCAGATGGCGCCCGTGCTCGCCGGTGGAGATCGCAACCAGCCCCTTCATCGGGTCCGCCCCTTCGGCGAGACCGACAGCGATGCGCTCCTCGAGAGCGCAGGCTACGCCAGGGAAGAAATCGAGAAGCTTCGGTCGGAAGGCGCCGTCGAGTAGATCGCCCGCAGCCGCGCGCATCGCGAT
>CBDUYG010000447.1:0-3763 GCA_965371385.1 uncultured Myxococcales bacterium
ATCAGATCCGGCGGATCCTGAATCGCCATGCGAATCCCCTCTTCCGGGAGGAAGGCCGACCGGATTCGATCCGTCCCGCCCGCGAGAAGCTCGCGCACGACGGTGTGGACGTACTTGTCGTCATCGATCAGCAGAATCTTCGCGTTGGGCATGAGAGGTTCCCATCCAGCGTTCGCCCGAGAAGCGCTCCGGCGGTCGCTGGTTGTTGAAGGAATAATCGGCTGCACGGTCAACCCACTGAAGCCGTAGCTGCACCGCCATGGGCGACTGTACCGTTCAGTACATTCCGGTCACTTTCCGGGCCGCTTTCCCGGTCGGTGCCCGGACACGACCCGCGGGCTACCGTGGGCACCCCTTGAGCCCCTTCCGCCCCGACTTCCCCTTCGCCCCGGCCCGCCTGCCCTTCTTCTACGGCTGGGGGATCCTGGTCGTGGCGACGCTCGGCGTGATCATGAGCATCCCCGGGCAGACGATGGGGGTGAGCGTCTTCACCGATCACCTCATCGAGGCAACGGGCCTGAGCCGGCTTCAGCTCTCGACCGCCTACCTGGTCGGAACTCTCGGCAGCAGCGCCCTCCTGCCCTTCGGCGGCAGCTTCCTCGATCGCCACGGCTCCCGCGTGACCGCCGCCTCGGCAACCGTCGCCCTGGCCATCACGCTCTGCATCCTGACCCGAGTCGATCGAGTCGCCGTCCTCGTCGCCAATACACTGGGCATGCCCAGTGCGGTCCCGGTCGCCGGAGTCCTGCTCGCGATGAGCTTCACGGTCCTGCGCTTCAGCGGTCAGGGCATGCTGACGATGTCGAGCCGCACGATGCTGACCAAGTGGTTCGAGCGGCGGCGCGGGCTCGTGGCGGGCATCGCGGGGGTCTTCATCTCCTTCGGATTCGCCTCGGCCCCCCCGATCCTCCAGGCGATCATCGAGTTGGGAGACTGGCGTCTCGCCTGGCTCGGGCTCGCGGCCTGCGTCGGCTTCGGGATGACGATCGTTGCCTGGCTCTTCTATCGCGACAATCCCGAAGAGTGCGGGCTGCGCATGGACGGGGATCCGCTCGGGCCCGAGGACGCGACGTCATCCCGGATGCGTGGCGTGCCGGACGGCTCGACTGGACTGCTCGACGATGAGCCCGCCTACACCCGAGGCGAAGCGATCCGCACGGCGGCGTTCTGGTACGTGACGCTGAGCGTCGCCCTCGACGCGATGGTGTTCACCGGGCTCACCTTTCACATCGTCGACATCGGCAAGGACGCCGGCATCGGCGGCAAGGAGGCGGTCGCTCTCTTCTTTCCGATCGCGGTGGTGAGTACCAGCGCGGGCTTGATTTCGGGTTGGTCGGCGGACCGCATACCCGTGCGTCCTCTCGTGCTGATCTTCCTCGTGACCCAGCTCGCCGGCTTCTACGGCGCCAGTCGTCTCGACGAGCCGCTCTGGGTCGGCGTGATGATCGTGGGCTGGGGCATCTCGGGAGGGCTCTTCGGAACGATCCTCTCGGTCGCGATCCCCGGCTTCTTCGGCCGCAAGCACCTCGGCGCGATCGCGAGCCTGCAGATGAGCTGCATCGTCGCCGGCAGCGCGCTCGGGCCCGCATTCCTCGCGGCGGCAAAGGATCAGCTGGGATCGTACCGCGATGGATTGTTGCTCTTCTGTGCGATGGCGGTCGCGGCGTTCGTCTTCGCGGCCTTCGCGCCGAATCCAGCGCGACGCTGATCGGCCGCGCCTCAGTGGGCTCTTCCCGCGCCCCAGTCCCGATGCCGCTGCAACACGTGGGCGACGCAGGCGGTGAGTCGCTTGGCCGTGGGAATGTCGAGAAACTCGTTGGGGCCGTGGGCGTTGGATTGCGGACCGAGCACGCCAGTGATGAGGAACTGCGCCCCGGGGAACTTCTCGCCCAGCATGCCCATGAAGGGGATCGAGCCCCCTTCGCCCATGTAGACGGCAGCGCGCCCGAAGTAGCTCTGCGATGCCTCGTCGACCGCCTCCCCGAGCCAATCGGCCAGCGCCGGCGCCTCCCAGCCCTGGCCGGGCTCGTCGCTCTCGAAGCGCACCCGGGCTCCGTACGGCGGGTCGGCCTCGAGGATGCGCTTGAGGCTCGCCGCGGCGGTCTCGGCGTCTACGCTGGGGGGCAGGCGCAGGGAAAGCTTCATGGCGGAGTAGGGGCGCAGCACGTTTCCCGCATCTTCGAGCGCGGGAATGCCGGCGATGCCGGTCAGCGAGAGCGTGGGGCGCCAGGTTCGATTGAGCACCAGCTCTGCGAGGTCGCCGCTGACGGGCTGCGTCTGGCCCGCAAAGGGAAACCTGGCGTGGACTTCATCGCCGAGCACCCGCGCCGCAACCTCCGCCTGCTCGACCCTCGAGCGGGGAATTTCGCAGTGGAAGTCATCCCCCTGGATCTCGCCCGTCCCGCTCGACTCGATTCGCTCGAGCAGAGCTCGCAGGATGCGAAAGCTCGAGGGCACGACTCCGCTCGCGTCGCCCGAGTGGATGCCTTCGTCGAGCACGTCCACTCGCAGGGTGCCCGTGACGATCCCTCGCAGGCTCGTCGTGCTCCAGAGCTGGTCGTAATTGCCACAGCCGGAATCGAGGCAGACGACGAGGCTCGGTGAGCCGATCCGATCCGCGAGCGCGCCGATGTAGTGGGGTAGATCCGGGGAGCCGCTCTCCTCGCAGGCCTCGATCAGGATCGAGCAGGGGGCGTGGGAGCCTCCGAAGCGGTGAAGCGCCTCGATCGCGGTGAGGGACGCGAAGGCCGAGTAGCCGTCGTCGGCTCCGCCTCTTCCGAAGAGGCGCTCGCCCTCGATCACGGGCGTCCAGGGTCCGAGCCCCTCGCGCCAGCCGGTCATCTCCGGCTGCTTGTCGAGATGGCCGTAGAGGAGCACGCGATCGTCGCCCTCCCCCGGCACCTCCATATAGATGACGGGGGTACGCCCGTCGAGCTGCACGACCTCGACCGTCAGGCCCGGAATCTCCTGACGGCGGCACCACCCTTCGATCAGGGCGACGGCCTCGGCGAGATGACCGTTGCGGCTCCAATCCGGATCGAAGGCGGGGGATTTCGCGGGGATCGCGATGTAGCGCACGAGCTCGGGGACGATCTCGGCATCCCACTTGTCGGCGACCCAGTCCGCCAGCGCCGCCGAGTCGAGCGCAGGAGCGGGGAGCGTCGTATTCTCAGCCATCGCGCGATTCTAGCGGGGGAAGGCTTCGGATTCCCTTTCTGATTTCGACCCACGCCGCGAGCGGCGAGATGAATCGTGTCGTCGGCCGCGCAATGCTGAAAGAACCTGGAGGAGCCCATGTCCGACCCATCGCCCGCCGGCTTCGATCTCGCAGAAGTCGATCGACTGCTCTCGACGACCCGCGCGGTTCGCCGCCGCCTCGACTTCAGCCGCAAGGTCGAGCCCGGGATCATCCACGACTGCATCCGCCTCTCCCAACAATCGCCCACCGGCTCGAACATCCAGAGCTGGCGCTGGCTCGTGGTCGACGATCCCGAGAAGAAGCACGCCCTCGCCGGGATCTACGCGCGCGGGAAGGACATGATCGACCAGATTCGCAAGTCGGCGGACCACGACGACCAGACGCGACGGGTCTACGATGGCGCCTACTGGCTGATGGAGCACATCACCGAGGTGCCGCTCTTCGTGATTCCCTGCGTCCAGGAGCGGCCGCCGGAGACGTTCGTCCCGGTGCGCTACTCGACTCTCTACGGCTCGATCATGCCCGCCATCTGGAGCTTTCAGCTGGCCCTTCGCAGCCGCGGCC
>CBDUYG010000448.1:0-3759 GCA_965371385.1 uncultured Myxococcales bacterium
TCCTGCTAGACGAGCGAAATGGATTCGAAGCTGGCGAAGCCACAGGCGTTGCGCAGGTACATCTCCGGTAGGTAGTCGCGGATGTAACCGTATCCGCCGAAGACCTGGACCGCTCCGTCCGCCACCTCGAGTACGACACGCTTGGCCTGGTTGAAGGCCAGGGTCGCCTCGCGGGTCGCGTCCCTTCCCTGGTCGAGGCCCCAAGCAGCCTCCCAGTTGAGCAGCCGTGCGCCGTCGATTTCGATTGCCATGTCAGCCAGCTTGAAGGCGATCGCCTGACGGGTTGCGATCGGCGCGCCAAAGGTCTCGCGCTCCTTCGCGTAATCGATCGACAGCTCGCAGGCCGCGCGGGCAACGCCGAGTGCCAGGGCGGATTGGGCGACCCGCCCGCGGTTGATGAGCTGCCGGACGTCGGCTCCCGCCTCCGCTCCGAGTCGGTTGGCTCGCGGGATTCGCACGCCCGTCAGCTCGAGCTCCGCGGTGGGGAGCCCTCGGGTGCCGAGGTTGGACTCCATTTTGATTTCGAGTCCCGGCGTATCCCGGGGTACGAGGAAGCCCTGCGGCGCTTCCCCCTCACTCGCGATGACCAACAGGGGCAGCTCGCCGTCCTGGTAGGGGACCTGGCATTTCGTGCCTTCGAGCACGTACTCGTCGCCATCGGGGATCGCGCGGGTCCGCGGGCGATGGACATCGAAGTCGAAGTCGGGCTCACTGATCGCGAGGGAGCCCGGGACGCAGTCGGACTCGCAGAGCCTGGGAAGGATCGAGCTCTTCTGCTCCTCGCTGCCGAAGTCGGCGATAGGAAGCCCGATCAGGGTCGGGCTCAGGATTCCGAGGGCGGTCGAGAGATCGCCGAACGCGAGCTCCTCCGCGATCAGGCAGCCCGTCACCGCGCTGCGCTCCCCGCCGCCGCCGAACTCCTCGGGGAGGCCGTTTGCCACCAGCCCCAGCTCGTGGGCCCGGTCGAGGACATCCTGGGGCAGGGCGTTCGCCTCGTCGCATTCACGTGCTCTCGGCCGAATCTCCTTCTCGGCGAACTGGCGCACGGTTTCGATGATGAGTGCCTGGTCTTCGGTCGGTTCGAAGTCGATCATGATCCTCGGCTCTTGTCCATGCTCATGCCGACTCGGGACACGAGTCGGCGCGGCGGTCCCGTCGTCGTTGGCTGAGATCCGTGAAGCCTGGGCGCTTTCGCCCACGAGCGGAATTGGAAGACGCCACGGATTCTATCAAGTCTGCTCCAGCCCGCCCGGTCGGTGATCCTGCCAAGTGCCTGACTCGAGGTCAGGAGTCTCGCCCGTGGCCTGGACTCGCACGTGCTCGAGGGACTCGTTTACCGCGGAACGCTGGGGGGGTGGGTGGATGGCGCAACGATTCGATGCGCCGGGGTTCTGACGAATCCGGATCGAATCGCTTGACGGCGAGCAGGCGAAGAATTAACTAGAACTCGCGATACCGGCAGATTCGACTCCTTGTTTCCGCTCGCTCTGGCTTGCTCCCGCTCACCTCGCTCTGTCAGGAGGAGAAGGATGAGGAGGAGAAGGATCAAAGGAAGGAGCGAGCGAGGAGACGGCGAGGAGAGAAGGCGCAGTCCCGCGGCGAAATCGGGCTCGTCCCTGTGCTGGAAGTGTTCTGGAATGGTCCTGGAATAGCGCTGGAATAGTGCTGGAACGGGAATCACGCGGGAGCGTGCCGGAAAACCGACGAGTGCCATCGCGCTGATCGACGGGCCGGAACATCGGCCTTCAAATTGAACAAGTAACCAGCAAAGATTCGACGGAGGCCAACCGTTTCGCGTATGAGCAGGCTAATTCAGACGCTTCGCCCCGGTATGTTCGGCACCGCAGCGATGCTCCTGGTTTCCGCGCTGGCTGTCTGGCTTCCCGTCGCCGCGTCTACGGTTGCCCATGCAGAGGGTTCTTCCGGGGGGAGCCTGCGCGCCACGAGCGTTTGCGATGCCCATCGTCTGAAGGCGATGAAGGCAGACGATCCCCATCTCGAGATCGAGATTCCGCCCGAGTTCGACAAACAGTTTCCGACACTGAGCGCGTGCGACTCCCACGACGCCGCTTGGGATCCGGAAGCTCCCGGCCCGATGCAACCGATTCCCTTCAGCCACAAGCACCACGCGGGTGAGTTCGGAATCGATTGCCAGTACTGCCACTCGGGCACCGATCGATCGCGCGCCGCGGGCGTGCCTTCGGTTCAGATCTGCATGGGCTGTCATTCCCAGTTTCCCAAGGAGTACGACGAACTCGAGGGCATCCAGATCCTCAAGCAGCACTGGGAAGAGCAGACGCCGATCGAGTGGGAGCAGATTCACCGGTTGCCGGAGTACGTGAAGTTCCGTCACAACCGGCACGTTCGGGCCGGAGTCGAGTGCCAGTCGTGCCACGGCCCGGTCGAGAAGCTCGACAAGCTCTACCTCGTACCGGATACCCACGTGTGGCCTTGGCTGATGCCGACCCAGAAGATGGAGATGGGCTGGTGCGTCAACTGCCACCGACAGAATGACCAGCAGGCCTCCCAGGATTGTCTGACCTGCCACAATTGATGTGATGTCGGTCGCGCCGGAGCGGGGAGTCGGAACGGCTCCAGGTGAGCCCACTACGAGCGATTGACGAGCGATTTACGAAAGTCTGACGAGAGTTTGACGCGGACCCGAAGGGTTTCGCGAAACCGAGAGAAACCAGGACGAACGCATGCCCGAGCTCGATCGTCGAGATTTCCTGAAGCTGGTTGGAGCCAGTGCGGGTGCCGCAGCGGCAGCCGGCTGCTCCGATCCCGTGGAAAAGCTGGTCCCCTATGTGATTCAGCCCGAGGAAATCCTCCCCGGCGTATCCAACCATTACGCCTCCACCTGCACCGAGTGCTCGGTGAGCTGTGGCCTGCACGTGACGACGCGGGACGGTCGCCCGATCAAGCTGGAGGGTAATCCCGACCACCCGATCAACGGGGGCCGACTCTGCGCCAGTGGTCAGGTGGGTCTGGGGCGCGCCTACCACCCCGATCGCATCCAGGAACCCCTGGTGAGGGGAAGCGGCGGTGCGAGCCCGATCTCGTGGGAAGACGCCCAGGCGAAGCTGGCTTCGAAGGTGCAATCCGCGGGCGGGCGCCTGTGGGTGCTCGGTGGCCCCGTCGGTCCCACTCTCTCGGGCCTGATCGACGAGTTCGTGATGAAGCTCGGCGGCGGCGGTCGCGTCACCTACGAGCCCTTCTCGAACGACTCCCTGCGCTCGGCGTCCAATCTGGTCTTCGGTCGCGACAGCGTGCCGCTCTTCGACCTTCGAGATGCAGACCTGGTGCTCGACTTCAGCTCCGATTTCCTCGATCAGGGGGTCTCCCCCGTCGAGCTGGCCTGGCAGCTGGCTGAGGCCAAGGATCTTCACAAGCATCCCGACGGTGGCGCCCAGCTGATCGCCTTCGGCCCGCGCCTCTCGATGTCCGGCTCGAAGGCCGACCAGTGGATCTCCACCAATGCCGGGGGGGAGGGCGCACTGGCCCTGGCTCTGGCCGCGGAGGTCTACAAGAAACGCGGCGCCTCCTCGGTGCCGGGAGACGGCGCCGCAGTACAGCGCCTCCTGGGCAGTGTTGATTCCAGGGAGCTCGCACGGGTGTCGGGCGTCGATGCCGCCGCCTTCGGCGCCCTGGTCGAGAAGATCCTTCATGCCGGGTCCGTAGTCGCTCTGCCACCGGGTGTCTCGGCGACGACCACTCATGGAACCTCCGACGCGGCCGCGGTGCTGCTCCTCAACGCAC
>CBDUYG010000449.1:0-3751 GCA_965371385.1 uncultured Myxococcales bacterium
CGGGGTTCGAGGCTCGGGAGGCGTCGCGGGTTCTCCGCGGAGCAGGTGGAAAGCTGAGCGGGAAGAAAACTCGTCAGGACATCGTGATCGTCATCACGGTTCTTCCTGGTCGTAGTCGGCAGGCTTGGAGCTGCCAGTCCGTGCATTCTGACACGGAGTAGCGGGAAGACCGAACCGTTCACAGCCGGAACTGACGATCCTGCCGAGTAGACAAAACGACAATATTCGTCTACACGTCTTGAATGCCGAGAGCCAGCGCCCTCCCCCAAGCCGTCCCGCCCGGCGAGAGCAAGACGCGAACCGCGCTGCTCGAGGCCGCCGCCCAGCGATACTCGCGCTACGGCCCTCGCAAGACCACGATGGAGGACGTGGCCCGCGCCGCGGGATACTCGCGCGCGACGGCCTACAAGCACTTCGCCAGCAAGGATGCGCTCTATCGGGCACTGCTCGATCGCTCGACGCAGGCTTTCATCGACGAGGTAAAGGCGTCCATCGCCGAGCCGGGCGCCGCTCCGGCGAAGCTGCGTCGGATCGTCGAGATCGCGCACGGGGTCTACGCGCGTAGCCCGGTCCTGCTCGGCGCCGCCGCGCAGGACGACGAGATGCGCATCGAGGCGATCGCCGGCGAGGCGATGCGGCGCCAGGAGTCGCAGATCATCGCCCTTCTCGCGGAGGTGCTGAGGGCCGGCGTCGAGGCGGAAACGATCCGCCCGATCGACCCCGAGCTGGTCGCCTACCTGATGTTCCAGCTCGGCAACGTCCTGGTGATTCGCGAGTTCTCCGGGCGACCCGACTTCCCGCTCGAGAAAGTCCTGGATTCGATGGACGACCTGCTCGAGCTCGGCCTCACTCACCGGGAATAGGAGATCCGCACGATGACGATCGAGCTTTGCGAGGATGCGATCCGCAACAAGTTCGCCCACTACATGGACGAGCCGATGGTGGTACGCGGGATCGAGGAGTCGATCTCGGACCGCTTCCTGCTCGCGTTCTTTCTCATGAGCGTCAGCGAAGGCGAAGCCATGGGCGAGGCCGGAGTTGCGTCGATCCGCGAAGAGGAGATCGCGCAGCTCATCCACGACATCGAGCGTCAACAGATCGAGGAAGCCGGACACAAGCAGCTCTCCCTCGACCTGGCGCGCGAGCTCTTCCCCGAGTTCTTCGACGGCGCCGAGTATCGTTTCGCGGACCGCCTGTCGGGACGCGAGTACTACATCGCCGTCCTGCAGGAGAATCGCCGGCACCTGAAGGAACGCGGCGCCTACTCGAAGTTGAATCTCTACCTCACCACCACGTTCGGCTACGAGATCATGGTGGGGCTCTATTACGGCGCGGTGCTGGACGCCATCGCGGCGTCGGATCTCTCAGCAGACGTGAAGGATCCCCTGCTTCGGCAGCTTCGACGGATCCTCGACGAGGAGGATACCCATCTCGAGATCGCGACCCAGCACAACGTGCTCCTCGAGGCGGATCGCACGGGTCTCAGCGAGCGGACCCACGAGCTGCTCGACGGCCTCGCGGCGCTCACGACGGACGACTACGAGTGGGCCGCCGAGCTTTCGATGAAGCAGATCGCCAGGACGATCGGGCGCTACGCCGCCGGGCCGCAATACCGGGCGGAGATCGAGTCCGGCCGCTCGGGTCAGGAGTAGACCATGCTCGATTTCTCGTTCTCTCCCCCGCAGGAGGAATACCGCGCCGCGATCCGCAAGATCGCGCTCGAAGAGCTGCTGCCCCGCTACCAGACGGGAGATGCGCAGCAGATCTACCCCGCCGAGCAGATCAAGCGGATCCTGGCCTTCAGCAACGAATTCTGGGCGGGACGCGAGGATCAGCGCGACCTGATCAGCGTCGGAATCACCGCCGAGGAGGTGGCCCGCGGCGACTTCAACGCCGTGCTCATGAGCCTCGGACCGTGCTACACGCGCCACTTCATCTCCGAAGCCCGATCCGAGGTGATGGAGCGGTGGCTCCCGGGACTGGCCACCGGCGAGCAGGTCATCGGCCTCTGCCTGACCGAGCCCGGCGCCGGCTCGGACATGGCCGCGATGTCGACGACGGCCGTGCCGACCGCCGATGGCTTCAGGATCAACGGCATCAAGAACTCCGTCAGCTTCCTGAACGCCGACGTCTTCTACGTCTTCGCCCGAACCGATCCCGATTCGAAGGGCTGGCGCGGTATCTCCGCCTTCCTGATTCCTCGCGACACGCCGGGGCTCTCGTTCGATCAGTGGGACGATCTCGGCTGTCGGGCCGTGCCGCGCGGCACGCTCCACATGAAGGATGTCGAGGTCGACGCGAGCTGGATGGTGGGACCGTCCGGTCAGGCCTTCGCGATGATCAGTCATTTCTTCGACATCAATCGCGCCATCATCGGACTCAAGTGCATCGGGGCCGCGATGCAATCGATCGAGGAGACGATCGAGCACACCAGGAAGCGGCACGTTTTCGGGGCGCCGCTTGCCTCGAACCAGGCCGTCTCGTTCGGCATCGCCGAAGACATCACGCACCTCGAGTTCGCGCGGCTGCAGTGCTACCGCGTGCTCTGGATGCGCGAAGAGGGCGTCCCATGTCAGGACCTGGGGGCGATGGTCAAGTGGTACGCGCCCAAGAAGGCCGCCGATGCGGTGCACCGCTGCCTGCGCCTGCACGGCCACTACGGGTACAGCATGGATCTTCCCCACCAGCAACGCCTGCGCGACATCATCGGTTGGCAGATCGGGGACGGCTCCGAAGAGGTGATGAAGTTGCTGATTGCGCGTAGCCGCTTCGGCCGCGAGGTCTTCGACCCGCCGATGCGCCACGAGGCGCAGGCCGACTAGGACCGCGCGACGAAGGCCGGCCCGACGGTTCCCACTTGGGATTCGCCGCCATCGGACGGGAGCGACCGATCCAAGGGACGTGGCCCCCACCCGATCCGGGTGAGGGCCACGCTCTGTCATGGAATCCCACACTTCCCGGCCAGGCCGAGGGAAGCGTGGGCCGGCGCTCAGAGCGCAGACGCTCCGGTCACCAGCTTCGCGACGATTGCTGGATGTTCGCTCGTCGCCTCGCCGTCGATCACCAGGCATGGGGCCTGGCTCCCGCCCGAAGCCTTCTCGAGCTCAGCCGCCGCGGAGCTGTCCTGCGAGACGTTCTTCACCTCGATGCCGTCCGTGTGGAGGTTCGCGAGCGCCTCCTGGGTGAAGCGCGAGGGCCCGCAATTGCTCCGCACGTAGAGCACGCCCGACGCGAGGCCGGGTGCCGCCGCGAAGTCGTCGGTGGGCGTCCCTCCGCCGTCGACACGCTCGCACTCGGCGGCCAGGGCCTCGATGTCACGCTGCCCACCGGGCCCGACGCTCGCCGCGTACTGCACCGTGCCCGCGCTGTCGATCAGCACCGTGGCGCGGTCGGTGATGCCGGCTCCGTCGAGATAGAGGCCGTACTTCTGGGCGACATCGCCCTTGGGATGGAAATCCGGCAGCAGCGGAAACGAGATCCCGCCGAGGGAAGCGCCCCAGGCTGCATGGCTGAACTTGCTGTCGACACTGACACCCAGAACCTGGGTGTGGGCCGCGCGGAAGCGCGCTTGGAGCGCTTCCGTCTGCGGCATCTCGATGCTTCAGGTAGGTGTCCAGTCGAGCGGATAGAAGAAGAGCAGCACATGCCGTCTCCCCTTGAAATCGCCGAGCGCGACCTTGCGTCCGAGATGATCCTCGAGCGCGAAGTCGGGCGCGGTCTCACCAACGCCAATCATGTCTTCTTCTCCCGT
>CBDUYG010000450.1:0-3742 GCA_965371385.1 uncultured Myxococcales bacterium
TCAACTCTCGATTTCCTTCGCCATGCGCCTCGCCATTTCGAGGGCGCGTCGGAAGAGGGGCTGGCCCGAGCGGTTGGTGAGCTGCCAGGTGAGCATCCCCACCCGCGGATCGTCGGGAGTGGCGACGATGCTCTCGGTACACATGCTTCCGTGCTCGACACGCGCGCGGAGCCGCCCGCCCTCCAGCAGCTCGAAGTGCCCTAGGATCTCCGAGGATGCGTCGGGCCGGCTCTTCAGCAGGATCCGGCTGATGTCGGGAGGGCCCTCGTCCTCGCGCCGGATCGCGATCCGCACACGACCATTCATCGAGTCGAAGCCCACCACGTTCTGCTTCGGAGAGACCACCTTGCCGCGGCCCGCACGCCACTCCAGGCTGTGGGCGAGCCAGCCGACGAAGAGCCACGCCATCGGCAGGGCGTGGGGGCCGTGGTCGATTTCGATTTCATCGATGTTCGAGAGTGCGCCGGGAAGGATATGCGGTGCAAAGGTCTCGGCGATCAGCCGCCTCCAGTGGCGTAGCCTCAGCCAGGCGAGATCGGCCACCAGCTTCTGACGCTCGGGCCCCAGCGCCCACGCTGCGGTCGAGATCACGCCCTGGCGCGGATCGGGCCAGCCGCGGCTGTCGTAGACGACGCTGTCCGCCATCTTCTCGAGCTCGAGGAAGAAGTCTCCGCTGCTCGAGGGCGGCCGGGTGGAGGTCCACCACAGAGAGGTCGGAAGATCCCCGATCAGCAGCGCGCGCGCGGCCGAGGGGAGCCGGGGATGGCCGGCTTCGGATGCGCAGATGCGGATCTGCTCCGACGAGATCTGCTCTCCCGCGGAGGTCCGGGCGATCTCCGCGGAGATTTGTGTATCGAGCTCGGATCTCAGGCCTTCCCCCGTTCCGACCAGGATGATGACTCTCGCTGGGTGGCGCTTCGCGATGTCGGAGAACTCCCGGGGAAGCTGCGCGATCTGCTCCCGGGTGTCGCAGTAGACGATCAGGTTCGACATGCAGGCCCGAGTCATGGGCTGCCGACGAGGCTCGGCTCCGACCGGTTGGCAGCGAAGTCTCGCCAGCTCTCGCTCTACGTTGGCCAGCTCGACCGTCCGGGGATCGGTGCGGGTCCAGGGATCCGGCGCGGCGGGGCTCACAGGGTCCGCCACTTCCGGCCGTCGGACTCGATCAGCCGATCGGCTTCGACGGGGCCCCAGGTGCCCGCTCGATACTCGGGCAGCCAGCGGGCGCCGCTCTCGTTCCAGGCGTCGAGGACGTTCATCACCCAGGCCCAGGAGGTCTCGACGCCGTCCCGGCGCATGAAGAGGGTCGCGTCCCCGGCCATCACGTCCAGCAGCAGACGCTCATAGGCCTCGGGGTGCTGATCGCCGAAGGTGCTGCCATAGCTGAAATCCATCTTCACCGGATAGATCTGCACCCGGCTTCCGGGAAGCTTGCTCGCGATCCGCAGGGAGAGCCCCTCGTCGGGCTGGATGCGCAGCACCAGCACGTTGGGCTCGAGGGGCACGGCGGGATCGACGTTGAAGAGGACGTGGGGAACGTCCTTGAACGTCACGGCGATCTCGCTCGCGCGCTTCGGCAGACGCTTGCCCGTGCGCAGGTAGAAGGGCACCCCCGCCCAGCGCCAGTTGTCGATGAAGCACTTGATTGCGATGTAGCTCTCCGTCGTCGAGTCGGGGTCCACCTTGTCTTCGCGTCGGTAGCCCGGCACATCCTCGCCGAGGTGGAAGCCCGAGCCGTACTGGGCTCGCACGACGCGCTGATCCACATCCGACGCCGCGATCGGCCGCAGGCAATCGAGCACCTCCTGCTTGTGATTGCGCACCACCTCGTCGGCGAGGGACGACGGGGGCTCCATCGCGGTGAGGCAGAGGAGCTGCAGGATGTGGTTCTGCACCATGTCGCGCAGGGCACCCGCTTCCTCGTAGTAGTTGCCCCGGGTCCCGACGCCCTCCGACTCCGCCACCGTGATCTGCACGTGATCGACGTACTTCTGGTTCCAGAGCGGCTCGAAGATCGCGTTGGCAAAGCGCATCACCATCATGTTCTGGACGGTCTCCTTGCCCAGGTAATGATCGATGCGATAGATCTGGCTCTCGTCGCAGACCCGGGAGAGCGTGCGGTTGATTGCCCGGGCACTCTCGAGATCGTGGCCGATCGGCTTCTCGACGATCACACGGGTGAAGCGCGAGCGATCGCCGGGAGGGCTCACGAGGCCCGCGTCGCGCAGGCTCTCGAGGGAGATCTCGATCAGGCTCGGCGCGATCGAGAGGTAGAAGATGCGGTTGCCCGGGATTCCGAAGCGGGGCTCGAGATCCTCGAGTCGCTCGCGCAGGGCGGTGTAGCACTCGGGCTGGTCGAAGGGGCCGGTGACCCAGTGGATGCGGGACTCGAAGTCCGACCACGAAGGCTCTTCGATCGGCCTACGGGAGTACTTCTCGACGCTCTCTCTCGCGAGGCTCCGGTAGCTCTCGTCGTCGAGCTGGGTTCGCGCGAAGCCCACGACGCAGAACTGTGCCGGCAGGACCCCGTCGAGAGCCAGGTTGTAGAGGGCGGCGAGGAGCTTGCGCCGGGTCAGGTCTCCCGCGCCGCCGAAGATCACCAGGCTGCAGGGCTGGGGCTGCAGGTTCGTGGTGAGCCCCTCCATCAGGGGGTTGTCGGTTTCGATCGGGTTCATGGAGCTCGCTCTCCGGTGCGGACGACGCTTCCCTTGGTCGTGTTCTGGCCGTGCTTTCTACTTGCTCTCGACGTGTCCGCCAAACTGACTTCGCATCGCCGAGAGGATCTTCTCGGCGAAGGTGTGCTCCTGACGCGAACGGAAGCGGGTATAGAGGGCTGCGGTGAGGACGTCGGCCGGCACCGCTTGCTCGACCGCCGTCTGTACCGTCCAGCGGCCTTCCCCCGAGTCGCTCACATGCCCCGAGAAGCCGCTGAGGTCGGGGTCTTCGGCCAGCGCCGCCGCGGTGAGATCCAGGAGCCAGGAGCCCACCACGCTTCCCCGGCGCCATACTTCGGCGACCTCGGCGACGTCGATCGGATAGCGGATCTCCTCGGGCACCGACTCGGCCCCCGCCGAGCGCATCAGATCGAACCCCTCGGCGTAGGCCTGCATGATCCCGTACTCGATTCCGTTGTGGACCATCTTCACGTAATGCCCGGCGCCGGCCGGACCGCAGTGGAGATAGCCCTCGTGGGCCGTGCTCGCGTCGTCGCTGCGGCCCGGTGTGGAGTCGATCGTGCCGCGGCCCGGGGCGAGGGCCTGAAAGATCGGGTCGAGGTGTCGGACGGGCTCGTCGGGGCCGCCGATCATGAGGCAGTAGCCGCGCTCGAGGCCCCAGACTCCGCCGCTGGTGCCGACGTCGAGATAGTGGATTCCGCGCGGCGCCAGCTCGCGAGCCCGGCGCGCGTCGTCCTTGAAATAGGTATTGCCACCATCGATCATGATGTCGTCCGGCGAGAGCAGCTCGCCCAGGGACTGGACGACCGACTCGGTGACGTCACCGCTCGGCACCATCACCCAGACCGCCCGCGGTGGGGCGAGCCTGGCGACCAGATCGTCGAGCGACTTGGCGGCCACGGCACCCTCGCGCTCGAGCTCCTCGACCTTCGAATGGCTGCGGTTGGAGACGACGACCTCGTGTCCCGCGCCGATCAGGCGGCGCGCCATGTTGGCGCCCATGCGGCCAAGTCCCATGATTCCGATCTGCACGCCAGGTCTCCCTTGATTGGTTCGATATCGTCTTG
>CBDUYG010000451.1:0-3741 GCA_965371385.1 uncultured Myxococcales bacterium
CGCCCGGGATGGCCTGGGTGGAGTCCGCGGTCGAGTATCTCCGCGAAGAGATCGACCCCGACGAGCCCCTGCTGGTCTACGGCCACGAGGCCTACCTCTACTTCCTCACGGACCGCTACTACCCCTGGCCCTTCGTGCAGCTCTATCCCGGGCAGGCGGGCGGGGATGAGGGCGCGGCCCTCGCGGAACTGCTCGTCTCCGATCCACCCGCGCGGATCGCCAAGGGGATGATGTCGTTCCCTGGGCTTCCGCGCCTCCCGGAGTACGTTCCCCTGCTCGCGAGCGAAATTCGGGCGCGCTACCGGGACGATCTGCAGCTCTTCCGGCGCTTCCCGCCGCCCGCGGGAGAGGCGCCCGACCCTCGTCAATTCAAGGTGATGACCCGGCGCTACAAGGTGATGAATCGCCCTGCCGGCGGTGCGCGGCGATGAGCGAGGCAACGTGAAACTCTCGCGAGTCTTCGATGTCCTGGCTCCGCTCTGTATCGCGATCCATGCGGGCTACGAAGCCGCTCCCTTCCTCGCCGATGGGCTGCCGATTCTCTTCGACGGGCACGCGCATCTGAGCCGAACATTCTTCGTCGCCCGCGCGCTCGGCGAAGGGACGTTCCCCGGTCCCGTGATGGATTGGTATGGGGGATATCGAGCGCTGGAGTTCTATTCACCCGGGTACTTCGCCCTGAGCGGAGCCATCGCCCACGGCACCTCGGATGTCGTCTCCGCGACGAAGTGGCTGCTCTTCGGGGGACAGATCGCGGCCGTGCTCGCCCTCTACGCCTTCGTGCGGCGCTGCTTCGGCGATCCTTGGGTGGCGGCCTTCGCCGCGATCCTCTTCGCGTCGTGCGCGGAGATGCGGATGGCGTTGGGGGTCGTCTGCAACTTCCCCACCATCGGGCTCTACGTGGGGGGTCCGCTCCTGCTCTGGCATGTCGTAGCCGGCGGCCCCGAGGTGGGGTCGAGCGCCGGCACGGGCGCCGGCCGGCTGTGGGCTCGCTTCGCGGCGGGCCAGGCGCTGCTGATCGCCGGCATGGGGTTCTTTCATCTCAGCAATACGCTCGCAATCCTGCCTGGAATCCTCGCCTTCGAGCTGGTGTGGCTCGGCCCCGCGCTCGCCGACTCCCGCTTACGGAAGTTGGCGATCACGGCCTTCGTCGGCTCCGGAGTCGGGGCGCTGATCCTCCTCTCTGCCATCTGGATCCCCTTCCTCTCCGGCATGAGTCTCGTCTCACTCAGCATCGACCGGGGCGGACGATCGGGTGGCCTCAATCTCGAGATGGTGCTGCGAATCCTGAGTCTGCGGGAGTACACGATCGACTATCTCTTCGTGCGCGCCCACTCGCGCGCCTGGTTGATTCTCGCTGTGGGTGCGGGAGCCGTCTCCCTGATGCCGATCGCGCGCTCCTGGGGGCGCTGGCGTCGTCCGACGCGAGCCCTGGTCGTCGGCTTTGCTGGGAGCCTCCTCGCCGTGCTGGTGATCGATGTTCGGGCGGTGATCGCGACCGCCTTCTTCGTTTTCCCCCTCTGTGCCGCCGGACTCGATCGACTCGCCTGGCTCGCCGCCGAGCGCGCCGGCTCGCCCGGCCGCGTGGTGGTGATCGCCCTCGGACTCACCGCGGCGCTGCTCTGGCCGGAGAATCGCGACACGCCTCTACCCCGCTACGCGCCCGCCGATGCCCTCGAGATCTATGCCCAGTTGCCCGATACACCGGGGCGTGGCCGAACCTTCGACGTGAGCGAGTCGCCCATGTCCCTCGACGCGTTCTATGGCGAGAGCTCGTTCTCGCCCTACTTCAGCGGCCGCGCGATTCCCTTCGGTGGCTACCCCCAGGCGTCTCCCCTGGCGCTCAACGTCACGATGGCGCTCGCGGGCAAGCTGGTGGAGGACCTGAGGCTGAAGCCCACCCCCTGGCTCTCGCGTGACGCCCTCGATCTTCTCCACCTGCTTCACGTCGAGTTCGTCGTCGATCGGCGCCCGGAGCCGATTCTCTCCCGCGTCGCCTTCGCCGGCCCGGGGGCGGAGCTCGTCGATCCGCGTATCGTTCGGCTCTCGGGTGCCTCGCCGATTCTCGCCTGCCGACGCCAGGCGCTCGTGCCCGAGACCTTCCCGGCCGCTCCCCCGGGCGAGCCGCGACTGATGGGGCTGGTGAGGGAACGCTGGCGGGAAGAGCCGCTGGGAGAGCACCGATTCCCCTCTCTCGACGCGATCTATCGCACGGGGCATCGCCGGGATTGGCCGCGCCTCGTCGCCCTCATGCGATCCATGAAGATTGATCGAGCTCGGGGACACTGCGAGGTGATTCACGTCGAGCGGCTCCTGGAATCGGCAAACTCGGAGAGTCCTGAAATTTCGCAGGTGGATCTGGTGAGCCACCGGGAGAGCTTGCAGGGGGCCGAGCTGGAGGTCGATGCGCAGGGGCCCTCGCTCCTTCGATTGAGCTACAGCGACGATCCGCGGCTGCGGGTGAAGATCGACGGTGCGGAGGTGGAGCGGACGGCAGACGCGCTCACCGGGGCCGTGGTCGTCCATGTTCCGGTGGGTCGTCATCGGATTTCGCTCCAGCGCTAGCTACAGCAAGGTTTCGGAACTCAGCGAGCGGGCTTGCACCCGCGGCTGGACGTGTGCGCCTTCTGCTGCGCAGGCTCCTTGGCAAGCGGAAGAACTCCGGACCGGGCGAGACGCGTGCATCGCGGCGGGAGGGGTTCTTCCGCAGCCTGCTGGTCCGCGCGGAGCCCGAGGTTCGCGGATGAAATTGCGATTCGCCCCCAACTTCGCTTGACTCCCTGCTCTGCATTCATGGCTCGAGAGGAGGAAGGACGATGAAGGATTTCCGGGGCAAGGTTGCCGTGGTGACCGGCGGTGCGAGTGGGATCGGCGAAGCGCTGGTGCGGGCTCTCCTGGCCGAGGGCGCGAAGGTCGTGATCGGAGACGTCGAGGAGGCTGCGCTGGGCCGGGCGATGGACGGCTTCAAGAGCGCAGGCGGCGAGGTGAGTGCTCAGGTGACGGATGTCTCGAAGCCCGAGTCCCTCGAGGCCCTGGCAGAGCACACCTACTCAGCTCACGGCGCATGTCACCTTCTCTTCAACAATGCGGGCGTCGCCGCCCCCTCCGCGAACGTCTGGGAGACGACACCGAACGACTGGAAGTGGGTGCACGGCGTCAATGTGATGGGCGTGATCCACGGCATTCAATCCTTCGTCCCGCGCATGATCGAAGGCGGCGAGGAGGGGCACGTGATCAACACCTCCTCGGGTGACGGCGGCATCTCGCCGCTTCCCTATCAATCCGTCTATGCGTCGAGCAAGGCCGCGCTCTCGATTCTCAGCGAATGCCTCGCGGCCCAGCTCGAGAGCGAAGGCACGAAGCTACGAGCCTCGGTCTTCTATCCCTCGGGCGGACTCCTCAAGACCGGCATCTGGACGACCAAACGTAATCGCCCTGCCGAGTTCGCTCGTGAGCGGGAGGAGATTCCCGCGCCCTCGATCGAGGACTTCCAAAAGGCCGCCAAGGAGGCGGGCTACGAGATTCCCTTCCAGGATCTCGACGAGCTCGCGAGCTTCGCACTCGAAGGCATCCGCGAGAATCGCTTCGTGATCATGATCGGCCTCGAGGAGACTAAGGCGACCCTGCTCGACCGCGCCGAGCGCATCGGGCGGGGAGATCTCCCGATCGATCCGGCGGGAATTCCGCAGCTCTAGCCCGGATTATTCGTGAAGCTCGTAGCGAGGGCGGCAAGAGTGCTGC
>CBDUYG010000452.1:0-3736 GCA_965371385.1 uncultured Myxococcales bacterium
CGCGGCCTGGGGCTCGCGCTCCCTCGGCGCCCTGTGCTGCATCGTGAGCCTCGTGGCCGGGGCGGTGATCATGGAGTATCCCCTCTGCGCCACACGGCTCATCCTCTTCTCGCTCTTCGCGATGCAGATCGTGCTGCTCGAGGGGATTTATTCCATCTACTCGCTCATGCTGCGCCCTCCACGAGGTGCGATCGTGGCCGGCTCGGCGCTCTTCGTTCTCACGGCTGCACTCCTCCTCTCCTCCATCGAGGAGTACCGAAACCATCTCGCGAGCCGGCCACCCGAGAATCTGCGACCCCTCCTGGCGCGCATCGACCCCTCGAGCCGACTCCCGCTGATGGTCGATGCCTGTACGATCCGGCAGGTTCGCACCCTGCCGGAGGGGCACGGAGATTTGGCCCTCAACCTCTACCTCCGGCGCGGCCATACGGATGTCCTGGACCGCATCCCCTATGGGGAAGAGGCCTGGGTGCTCAACGCCGTCGGCTTCTGCCCGCCCTTCGGCGACCCCGCGGAGGTGCTGCGGAAGAGGTCGATCGAGTGGGTGCCCCTCTTCGGAGAGTCGGATACGGCTCGGCTCTGGCGCGCGAAGTTCGGGCCGCGACAGAAGGGGTCCATGCGGTAGAATCACCGCCGAATCATCCCGTCAGGAATTGACAGCCAACCCCGGGGACAGAACTCTCGGACCCGATCATGAGGGGCGGGGCGTCAGGAGTTATCGCCAGGAGTCACGCATCGAACATCGAACATCGAACATCGAACATCGGGCATCAGCCGTAAGTCGTAAGGCGTCATATTAGAGCGCAGAATCCAACGAAGAAGGGAGTAGGGCATGTCGATCGGATTGCGAGGGAATCAGCGGGCGAGATGGGGCCTCGTATTGATGGTCGCGGCTCTCTCGGGCTGGGGAGCGACCGCTTCGGGAGCGGACTCCGCCGCCGTTCGCCGCCAGGCAAAGGCGAGCCTCTCGGCGCTGCCCGAAACCGCCGCGACCGAGGAGCGCCCGACCTCCACCTCGCGGGTCGACCTGGGGCGGATGCTCTTCTACGACCCCCGACTCTCCGTCAACCACGACATCTCGTGCAATAGCTGCCACCAGCTCGACCAGTTCGGCGTCGACAACCTTCCCACCTCCCCCGGCCACAAGGGCCAGCTCGGCGGCCGGAACTCCCCCACCGTCTACAACGCTGCGATTCACATCAGCCAGTTCTGGGATGGGCGCGAGCCGGACGTCGAAGCCCAGGCCAAGGGCCCGGTGCTCAATCCGGTCGAGATGGCGATGCCTTCCGGGGACTCCGTCGTCGTCGTCCTGAAGTCGATCCCCGGCTACGCGCCGCTCTTCGCCGCCGCCTTTCCCGATGTGGCCGACCCGATCGACTACGACAACATGGCGATCGCGATCGGCGCCTTCGAGCGCAAGCTGCTCACGCCGAGCGCCTTCGATCGATTCATCGCGGGTGACGATGACGCGCTCTCGGAGGACCAGCTGGAGGGTTTGGCCCTCTTCCTCGGGACGGGCTGCATCGTCTGCCACAACGGCGCGGGGATCGGGGGCGGGATGTATCAGAAGCTCGGACTCGTGAAGCCCTATCCGGGAACGGATACGGGCCGCTTCGATGTGACGAGCAAGGACTCGGACCGCCAGTTCTTCAAGGTGCCGTCGCTCCGCAACATCGCGAAGACGGCCCCCTATCTCCACGACGGCAGCATCGAGACCCTGGATGAGATGATCAAGCTGATGGGTGAGTACCAGCTGGGCATCGAGCTCGGCGCCGACGAGCGAAGCTCGATCGCGGACTTCCTCGGGAGCCTCACCGGGGACGTCGACGCGGAGTACATCGCGGAGCCGGATCTTCCCCCCAGCGGCCCCACGACGCCGAAGCCCGATCCGAGCTGAGGGCATCGCGAAGGGCATCGAGGAAGGCATCAAGGAAGGCACTGCGGAGGTCGTCTCGAGTCGAGCCGGCATCGCGGGCGATCCTGCGGCGTATCGACCCAGAGGATGCAGAGGACTCAGGGGGCCGCGGGCGCCCGTAGCTTGACGAAGAGCTGGGTGAAGTAGACGGTGCCGTCGGCGCTCTGGGCCGCGCCGATCCCGCTGAGGTCGTAGTCGCCGTCGATGTTCTTCAGGTGGGCGGGGCTCTTCAGCCAGCGCGTCACTGCGGCCTCCGCGAAGCCGGAGCTGCGCTGATGCTTGGAGACGTTCTCCGCCATGCCCGCGATCACGAACTCCTTCTGGATCTTCTGCGATCTCTTTTTCAGGCCGTCGTGGCCAAACGATGCCTTTCCCTTCGCCATCGCCTCGCTGTGCCTTCGGGCGATCTTCGCGATCGAATCGTTCCAGTCGAAGGGGCTGCGATTCGTGGACTCTCGGTAGCGGTTGATCCGGCGGTCGACGTTGCGCTCGAGACCCTGCAAGTCGATCGGGTCATCCGCGAAGGACGGCGCGGGCCAGGCGATGAGCGACAAGGTCACGAGGGTCATGACGTGCTGGAAGATCCGCCTGGATCGGGTCGCCGGGTGTCTCTTCCTGTCGCTCACGCTCGCGTCGCTCCTCTTGCCGCATCCTCATCACCCGCGTCACGCCGAAGCTTCTTCTCGAGACCGGCGCAGGGCGCCACCCCGGTAGAGCGGCTCGTCCGGCGGAGTCAGGCCGTGTGTTCCCCGACTTCCGACAGCTTCACCAGCCGGGTCTTCGGCGCGGGGTGACCGACGGCTCGCACCCAGCGCAGGCCCATGGTGCCGAAATCGTGCCCCGCCGTGTCGATCCAGTTCGGGTGGCCCGGGTCTTCGTGGGCCACGACGAGCTGGAAGGAGCCGTCGTCGTTGTAGTGCGCCGTGCGGTTATTGACGTGGGTCTTGTGGTGGTTGAAGTCGAGGGACTCGGCCCAGATATTGCCGAGCTGGAAGTTCCAGTAGTGGCACTCGGGGGGCATGGCCTCGACGATCAATGCCTCGTCGGGGGCGAGCGCCCAGCGCCCCAGCCAGAAGAGGATGTTGGGGTCGCCTCCGACGGCGCGGTGCTGCTCCGCGTCGGGCGCGTGGAACTCGTTCTCGGGCGCCTTCTCGAGGAACTCGTTCACCCAGTTTCCGAACCACTGGGCGCAGCCGATGGTGTACATGGCGGCGCCCAGGAGGTGGCCGCCGACCTCACTCGGATCGAGGCGCGGAGGGGTTCCATCGGAGTCCAGGCACTCGATTTCGACCGTGACGGGGGTCTCGCTCGTCCGGTCGAGGAAGGTCTGCCGCAGCAGCACCATGGAGGTGTCGGGAGCGAGGCGCAGCCAGTTGCCCGGCTGCTCCTTCAGGCTCGCGATGATCTCGAAGTTTCCGTCCGCATCCGTCTCGATCTCGGCGTCGTTGAGGTGACCCGCGCCGCCGGTGAGCTTCTCGCGCGCCGCGAAGTTCTGGTTCTGCGCTGCGAAGCTCATATAGTGGATCGATCCCCGGTTGCCGCGGATCCGGTACTCGTAGTGGGAGTGGATCGAGGCCCCGAGGTAGAAGTTGTCCGGGTTGTCGAGGCCCATCTTGACCATCTCGGGCATCGCACGAAACACCGGGTAGAGCGGGCCCTGGTTCTCACAGAACGATTGCAGGCCCGCGCGCAGCAAGCGCCCGAGGTAGCGATGTCCTTCCGCCCGATCGAAGGTCGAACGCGCGAGATCGTCGCGCAGGATCACGTCTCCCGCCTTCTTGAGCAGATCGCAAAAATCGTTCCAGGCCTCGGCGTTGTCGA
>CBDUYG010000453.1:0-3729 GCA_965371385.1 uncultured Myxococcales bacterium
TTGCGGAGCATGCGGCGAAGTATTTCGAACCCGTACCCCAGTCGCCCTATATGTCGTTCGCCGTCGATGCGCGGCCGGAGGTCCGGCTCCGCATCCCGGCCGTCCTGGCCGACGACGGCTCCGCACGGATCCAGACCGTCAAACCCGATCAGAACGCCCTTTTTCGTCGTTTGATCGAATGCTTTGATGCGACTACAGGCATCCCCATGGTGCTCAACACCTCGTTCAACGTGCGCTCGCCGATGGTCGGCACACCGGGTGATGCGATCGACACGTTCCTCAGCTCGGGCCTGGACGCCCTGATCATCGGGGGACATCTGATCACGCGCAAGCGTCCCGTCGATCACTGGTTGCCATCATAGAGTCGCGTATTGCGGTTTGGTCTATCGCTCACGAGAATTTGAATCGAAGCTTCAGTTGGCCGATCGGTAGCAAAGCCCAGTTCAACGAAAATCAACGCCACTCGTCCGATGCTTCTCGAGAAGTCGGTAGATCGCTGCCCGGCTCTTTCCCAAGATCTCGGCAGTCCGCTTGATGTTGCCACCGGTCTCGTGCATTGTGCGGATCAGGATCTCTCGCTCTCGGCTCGCATGTTCTCTTCGAAAATGCGAGACGCTCAGCTCGCCCTCAGCGATGAACTCCTTCATATCGTCGGGCTGAATCACTCGACCCGGCGAAAACGTCACCGCGCGGCTTAGCACCCGCGACATCTGAGCCAGGTTCCCCGGCCATGTGAAAGCAATTACCAGCTCTCGCGCATCCTCTGAGAGTGTCACCTCTCGCTGGGCGGCATGAGCGAACTGCTCGACCAGGGCGTCGGCAATCGCCCCGAGATCCCCTTGCCGATCCCGGAGTGAGGGGACCTCCAGCGCGTGGGGACTCAGCAGCCGGAACAAGCCTGGATGAAAGCCCGAACGCTCGAGGGAAGCGATTGGAAGGCCCGTGGAGGCGAATATGCGTCCACCATCCTGAAAGGCGCTCGATCGGCGCTGGACTAGATGCTTGGCCCACGCCGCCTGAGACGTCGCCTCGAGTCGATCAACGTTGCGGAGAAAGACCGACCCCTTGCACCCCAACGGGAGGAAGCCGGTTTCGATGGCGCAGTCCCTATGATGCAACTTCACCTGCTCCTGCCCGGCGCAGCCCAGCTCATGAAGGATCTCGACTACCTCCGCAAGTCCACTACCCGGTTCACCAACGACCAATACCGGATCCTTCAAGGGGGCCACCGCGACGATTCTCTCTCTCAGTCGTCGAATCCCTGGACTTTCTCCGGACAATCGCTTCTCGAGCACCACATCGCCACGTCGACTCCGATGCGATTCGATCGCCGCTCGTGCGGACGCCACGATATCGTCGATGCTGGTATCGCTCGAAGTGAGGAAATCGACCGCACCCGCCTTGAGTGCCTCGACCGCAGCTCGAATCGTGCCACGCGAGCTGTACATCAGCACAGGCACACTGCTCGCAGCCGTGATTCGCTCGAGGAATGTCTGGCCGTCGCAGGTCGGCATTACGAGATCGGTGATGACCAGATCGGGGCGGCAACGCGAGAATTCTTCCCATGCCTTTTCACCGTCCGGGGCTTCGATGGTCTCGAAATCCGATCTTCGAAGCTCAGCTGCGAGAGCTCGGCGCACGCGCGCGCGATCTTCCACGACGAGAACGGTAGCGATCATATCGAGCCCCCTTTGATTCTCACAAACCTACCACGTTGGGGACCAGAGATGGGCGACAATTCGTAATCGGGAATCGAAATAACGTGTCCGAATGTGTCCGCCTGTGCCCGCGCGGGTAACCGACTTCGAGAACGAGACGTCCCACTACTTCGGCGGAAGCGACTCTTCGATCTCCTCCTGCACCACCTCGAGATGGGGAATATCTCGCCCGCTCTCCAGCGCTGCTGTCGTGAAGAGGGAATCCCTGAGGGGCGGATCGATGCGGACTCTCTCGAAGATGACCTCGGTCCTGGACTTACGCTCAACGTTCACCATCACGAGCTCCGTAGGGACGAGGTGCCCGTCCATCACGACAATTTTGTCGCGAGGACTGTGCTGGATCTTCCATGGCGCCTCGTCGTGCTCACGGTAGTAGCGCACCTCCAGGATTGCGTGATCCAGCTCGGCGATGAAGAACTCCGCCCAGGCGTAGCTCGACTTGTAGCGAGGAGTTGCATGTACGACGAAGACGCCCTCTCCGCCCACGGCGGAATTGGGACGGGGCTCGACTACGTAGTCCTCTACGTAGCGACGCTCCATATCCTCGTAGCTCAGATCTGTCCCCATGAAGGCTTCCCGCTTCTGAGCAGTAGAAATGCGCCTGGTCTTCTTCAGTGATCTGAGATAGAGAAAGAAGTCATCCCCCCTATCGAGGTTCTCAATCATCAGCAGCTTGGTGCCGCGGAGGTATTCGGGCTCGGTGAACATGCCTACGCTGCGCAGTCGGCCATCCACTCGTTTCGCCGCCAACTCGAGGGTTCGGTGGATTTCGCCCGAGCGGCCATACACGTTGAGCCTCACGATCTGGACGACGTCGTAATCAAAACGCAACTCGAAAGCCCGACTGAGATGCTCGCGAGCTGCGGAATAATCGGCGGCGGGGATGTCGTCGGAGAAAGCGGGTCCTGCAGACAAGATGGCGGACACCAGTAAGCGACTGATCCAGTGGGCCAGGCTGCGATCCAACCACCAATACCGGGATTCATCGTCCTCATCGCGAATAGTGTTCGATTCCACGTCTGCAGATCTCCGGTACCGTAACGGGTGCGATTGTCTACTAGAACCCACCTATCGGCACATCCGTTCATCTTCAAGATATCGTGATGAGTCACGAAACTGCAAGTGAATCGCTTCGGGATTTCCGAGGACTCTGAATCCCGGAGAAGTCCGGGTCGGCGCCGAGCTCGAGCAGCAGTGTCACTGCAGACGAGTGGCCGACCCGGCTGGCCTATGCCAACGCGGGGCTGTAGAGAACTCGCGGCTCCTCACGACTCTCCACCGCGCTCGCGATGCTCCTCAGCAGCGCGACGTCGCCATATGCAGCGACACTCTGGGCCACCGCCACTCCGCGTTCGTCGGTCACGCGCACCCGCGCACCTCGATCGAGCAGCATGGCGGTCAGCTCCAGGTAACCCCGCTCTGCGGAGGTTTCGAGCGCCGTTCCCCGGAGCCCGTCCGCTTCATCCCCTTGATCCTCATTCAGGCACCCTCCTCGACCCACCCCACCGGAACAGGCTGGTTGGATGTCTGCAGCGACTGACTGGCAGCGAAATCTCGACCACTGCTGTTCGTCGAATGCACTCCATCCGACGACGATCCTATTCTTGCGGCCATCTATGTCGACCTTGATCTCGGCTATGCTCCATGTCCGGCCCGTAGCCGAGTCCGTACGGAGGGAGTGTCTCGCCGCAAGTCCTGAGGTGAGGAAACGAAACCTCGGTCAGAGCGGACTGGCGATTTGAAGCCAGACACTCGACCTTCTCTGAGTCGTGCGTGAACATCCGAATGATCATTTCGCGCCCCCCCGCTAGCGGGGATCCAGCCGGAGGAAGTACCTGGGCGGGAAGCCGGTCAGGATCCGAATGCCTACCGGTAGGCTGTTCTCGCCGTCGACGCGGTCGTGCTCCGCAGCAGTGACAGGCGCGGCCCGGTAGGCGCTCTTCTTGCCATCCAGCTTGACGAACACGTCCGGGTTCTCCAGCGCGCGGTTGTACCAGGCGCGGATCCAGTG
>CBDUYG010000454.1:0-3725 GCA_965371385.1 uncultured Myxococcales bacterium
GGATCAGTGAATCTGCTTCCAGTAGATGATCGAGGCAGCCCCATTGCCACGAGGCGGCGCCGGATCGGGGAGAATCTGCGACTTGGATGTCTTCACGAAGACCCGATCGTCCCCGGCATCCTGTCCCATGGAGACGCGTGGGGCACTCGCGAGACCCTGGCCTACGAATTTTCTTCGCGACTCGAGGACCGTCGCCCCCGATGCGTCGTAGAACCCTTGCGAATTTCGCAGCCGGAACGAATAGAGAAACGACTCGCCCGTCGGCTGGCAGGGATCACTCGAGGTGGGCTGATAGCTCGTCGTCAGTACGTAGCCGGCAAAAATGGTCACATCACTCGTGAACTTCTCGGATTCCTGGGCGATGAAGAAAGCCCCGAGATCGGCGAGGTTGTTGTCGATCTTGATTGACGTCACATCGGTGAGCTTGCTTTCACCAAAGGGAAGGTTCACGATAGTGGAGGTCGAGAGATCATAATACTTCCCCGCATTCGCTCCGGTCGGATAGCGATCCTTGATCGAGTAGAAGCGGTTGTTCTCGTCCTTCGTGGAATCTCCGACGTACGTGAGGTCTTCACGCTCTCCCGTTCCGAAGGAGAGCGTGAGGAGCCTTCGGTCCCAACTCAACGCGGGCGGGAAGAAGATGCTTCGATAGTGATAGACCCCGCTCCCCATGTCGGTGATGCCGGACTGGAAGAGCACCCTGGCAGTCCAGTTATCGACGAAGGTATCGGCATCAGCTCCATCGACGCCGACGGCATCGATGTTCCACTTCCAGAGTTGACCTCCGAGGTCCCCCACGTAGATGACATCCGCGAATCCGTCCGTATCGAGATCCGCGACTGCGGGCGCACTCGGCAGGGAATAGTCCATGGCCGCGTGGGTCGAGTGATCGATCCGAGCGAGGATGCTCCCGTCGTCCAGAGCAACGACGTAGATTGCCTTTCCCAGGTCCGTCCAGTTCGCATCGGCGGAATTGGATGTGAATCCCGCGACATTGGGGTCGCCCTTTGGATCGTATCCCCCAGCGAAGATCGCGACCCAGCGCTCCACACAGTCCCCGTCGCCATCGTTTGCGCCGCAGAGATCACCGGTTCCGCTGGCCGCAGCCATCTTCACGCGAGTGATGACGGGATCGGACCAGGTCTGCCCGAGCTCGGAGTCCGTGAACTCCCAGAGGAGCAGCGGGTAGGGGCCGTGATCATCGCCGTCGCCGGCATCGGGATCGGTGACGTCGAAGGCGATATACCCGGCTCCCCCCTCGCGGAAGCCGGCGATCATGACACTCGCCCACTCCTCCTCCTCCTTGACGTTGGCACTCGAACCGAGACCATCCCCCAGCCATGCTTCGGCGTGAACGACGCCGCCGTCCACGTAGTAGTAGGTGCGCGGATAGTTGCGCGAGACCATCTTGACCTTGTCGAGCAGAAGCCCTGGCACGTAGGCGAATTCTTCGGATCCATCGCCGACGGTGTAATACTCGTAATCGGAAGCCTCCGTTTCCGGGGTCGCAGGATCGTCGCCGGTCGCAAGAACCCCCGCGTCGAAGGCATGCAGCATTCCGTCATTGGCGCCCACGTAGATGTACCGATCGCGATCACGATACGACTTGTAGAAGCAGGTCGCCGAGTCGCCGGGGTCGAGATTGCACCCGTATCCGCCCTCGCCAAAATACAGCTTCGTCGGGGCAGAGACGATTCGAGGCGTCGAGTGGAATATGTCACCCAGCACCTCGCTCCGCAAATCGCTCGCCGTACTGCCTTCTTCGAGGAAGGCGTCCTCGCCGTGCAGGTAATTGATGACGTTGGCCCTCAGCTCCGCGAGATCGGCGGCGCCGCCGCCGCTGTTGGGAAAGGCGCCGACTTCCGCGTAGGTGAGATCGAGGAGCGTCGAGGTGAGGTTCGTGTTTCCGACGTTGAAGTACTCCTTCGAGCCCCCGATCGTCGTATAGATCGTGCGCGCGCCGTTCGTGCGGAGCTCTTCGCCCGCGTCCCAGTGATAGTCGTGTGGCTCCTTGATGAAGCCGTTGTTGTCGATCGCTGCCGTCACACCATCGGACTCGATCACGTCACCCGATCTCGAGAGCCCATACGCCTCGAGGTGGCCTTCCCAGAAGGCGTCCTTGCCCGGGGCGAAGTAGGCGTTGTAGAACGCCGAGCCCCCGATCGTCCGGCTCGTGGGCACGACCGCCGTCGAGAATGTCGCGGTGGAATCGATCGTCTCGTCCACCACCTCCTTCATCTTGGCTGCGAGAGCCGCGGCATTGTCAGCGGTGTAGTAGCTCCCGCCACCGTTCGTCGCCATGCGCTGAAGGATCGCAGAGTCGATGTCGAACCCGACCACATGAGTGGTGATCGGTTGGTCGCCGGGCAGCGTGGAAAAGTCACCATTGGCCATCGCGTAGGCGATATCGTCGCCCCATTGGAGATCCCAGTCCTGCACTTCGTCGGCGAAGCCGTTCGAGTTCGAATCGATCAGATCCTCGGAGATTCCCTCACTACACCCACTGCCGCACTCGTCGCCACCGTCTCCATCGGCATCTCCGACCGTCGCCCAATAGCCCGATGTATCCATGATGTCGTTCCAGGGCTCGCCGTCCGAGACGAAGACAAGGTGATTCTCGCGGCAGACGAGATCGATCGGGTCTGCTGCGACAGTCTCGGTGTGCAGCGTTGCGTCGAACTTCACGTAATAGGTGTCGGTTCCCCAGACGGGAAGCGTCCCCCATTGCTTGCTGCCCGAGTAGTAACGCCCGGCACTCAGCATGGCGCCGCCCAGCGGGGTGTCGGCGTCTTCGACCGTCGTCGTGACGACGTTGATGATCGCCTGGTTGTTGTTCCCGCCGAAGGGGACTTCGAGCTTGGCTCCGTGCTGTCGATAGCTCATCAGTCCGAAGCGAGCGTTCTGCGACCAGGTGGAGTCCGCGTTCTGGTTGACCGAGCGAACCAGCGTCTCGAACGCCTGGCCTGCCAGTGTCCGCTTGGTATCACCCGAACAGCCCAAGTCCGTGACACGGCAGTTTCCGTTTGCGTTGGTGGTCCTGTCCATCGAGCCGGACGTGTCGAACATGAGCAACAGGTTCGGCGCTACGTTGCCACCCCCCGAGAAGAGGGAAATATCCGACGAGCCAGCGAAGCCTGTCGAGGGCGACACGACGACGGCAGCAACCAGGCCGAAGACGGCCATGCGATGAACGAGCGGATTCCAGGACATGGACATATCCTTTACTGCCGCCGCGCCAGCACCCCTCGGACTGCACGACCTGCATATTGCGCGGAGTATCGGACGAATCGAGTCATTCGTCCGAATCGCTGCGATTGCTGATTTTCCTTTGAACTCAATAGTTCAGAGTGCATATCGGCCCGACAACCGAAATAAGTGATGGTTTCCTTGCGCCGCTCATCATTTTTCGGACCATGAGCCAGGGGGAAGAGCGGAGTTCAGCTCCTGCTCTCGGCATGCCGCGAAGCTGCGTACGAGAGACCTGGGGGATGCGTGACGAGCTGCGTGTGCTCTATGTCGATCCGCCCTGGAGGAGACACCGGGAGCGAGCGCGAGCAACCCCCAGACGCACGAAGGCCCCGCCCAGCCGCGATTCTCTCGCGTCGAACGGGACCCTCGATCTTCTTCTCCGGGGTGGCCCGGCTGAATCTCGCTCAGCCCTCGAGCCCCGGCGCGTGCTTCGCCAGCGTCTCGCCAATTTGTGCCGGTGACGGCGACACCGCCAC
>CBDUYG010000455.1:0-3722 GCA_965371385.1 uncultured Myxococcales bacterium
GGGACGACCATGACTTCCCTCGAGTCACGCCTGGCGGCCTATGTCGCGCATCGGATACCCGACGCCGAAGACATCGCAGTGCGCAACCTCGAGCGTATCTTCGGCGGTGCTTCGCGTGAGACCTATCGCTTCCGGCTCGATTATCGCCAGGGTGCGGAGTCGGTTTCGCGGCCCCTGATCCTGCGTCGCGACCCACCGGGAAGCCTGATCGATACCGACCGCGCCATCGAATTCGGTACCTATCGCGCGTTTCATGGCAGCGAGATCCCCGTCCCCGAACCTCTCTGGCTCGAAGAAGAGACCTCCTGGCTCGACCATCCATTCTTCGTGATGGAACAGCTCGTCGGCATGGAGGCCGGCCCGACGCAGCTGGTCGCGCCGCCCTACGACCAGTACGCGGAAGAGCTGGCCCGGCAGAAGTGGACGATCCTCGGCCAGATCCACCGCGCCGATCCCGTAGAGATCGGCCTCGACTCGGTGATGGAAGCCGTTGCCCCCGACGAGTGCTGGCAGCGCGAGCTGACGCACTGGGAGCGAACCCTCGATGAGGACGAGCTCTGCCCGCAGCCCGTGATCCGCGCGGCCATCCGCTGGCTGCGTCGGAACCCACCGCCGCCGCCGGAGCGCGTCGGCGTGGTTCACGGAGACTTCCGCACGGGCAACTTCCTGGTGGATCCGGAGGGGATCATCCGCGCCATTCTCGACTGGGAGATGGCCCACCTGGGCGACCCCCTCGAGGATCTGGCCTGGAGCCTCAATCCCGTCTGGCGCTGGGCGGGGGATGAACGCGCGGGGGGCCTCGCGCCGCGCGAGGTGGCGATCGGGATCTGGCAGAAGGCCAGCGGGTTGCGCGCCGAGCCCGATGCCCTGCGCTGGTGGGAGATCTTCTCCAGCGTGAAAGGCCAGGCCATCTGGGTCTCCAGCGCCAGGGAGTTCACTGATGGCAAGAACCAGGACATCATCCTGGCGCTGTCGTCGTGGCTGATGGGCAACAGTCAGGACCGTGCGGCGCTCTACACGCTCGGGCGTCTCGCATGAAGCCCGAGCCCACCCGCTTCCTGAGTGTCGCCGCCGGGCACCTGATGCTGAAGACCGCCGCCGCCCTGGGGCCCGGCTACGAGCAATCCAGCGTCAGCGTGATCGGCCTGATGCTGACCCAGCTGGCGGACGAGTTCGACCGCGCCGCGTCCCGTCGCATCGAGGAGAATGGCGAGCTGCGCCGGATCTTCGCGGAGGCCTTGGAGGTCGTGACGAGCGCCGACCTGCGCACGAAGCTCGCAGAGGCGGCGCGCGGCGAAGACGGGAGTCTCACCGTCTCCGCACTGGAACGGGACAACTGCGAGCTGCGCGAGCTGCTGATCGCGCTGCACGTCCACGTCGAAGAGCTCGATTCGCAGGCGGCGCGCGACCTCGAGGCCGAGATCTGGCGTGAGCTCGTCGCATCGACGGAACGCCGCAAGCTCGGCATCGGCCCCTTCTGAGAGCGGCTCTGCCGCGCGTCCGGAACCACGAAGCGACAACGGGAGTTCGAGGAACGTCCAGCGAAAGATGACCTCAACCCTCATGTGGACCAGAGAGCAGTGTAAGGACATACGGTCATGTTCATGAACTACGACGATGCGACACTTGCGAATATGGCTGCGGTGAAGCGCGAAGCAGCGGAGAAGACCGGGCTCAGCGACTTCGGCGACCCTTCATTCGAGGGGCCGCTGCTGGCGTGGGTTCATGATCTCGCGAATCCCGCCATCAACGACTTCGGACGTCGTTTCTTGCACCGTCTGGCAGTGAGGGATCTGTGTCGGCGCCTCGAGGTGCTGGCATATCTGGCTGAGCATCCCGAGATCCTGGAGGTCGAGATCCCTCCCATCATCTTCATCACCGGTGCAGCCCGCACGGGCTCGACACTGCTGCACAATTTGATGGCGACCCATCCGCAGAGCCGACCTCTCTTGCGCTGGGAGCTGATGGAGCCCTTACCGCCACCAAGGTCGGAAACGTTCACGACGGACCCACGTATCGCAGCGCTGCAGGCCTCCATCGAGCCGCTTCGCGGGTCGCAGCTGGAACGGATGCACTGGGTCGACGCTGACGAACCCGACGAGAACACCTGGGGCTTCCTCGACTGCACGGGAATACTCGGACGCGGCGTCACACCGCTCATGAAGACCTGGGCGCGATGGATGGCGGAGAACGACTTCAGGTCTACCTATGCCGACTTCCGTAAAGTGGTGCAGCTTCTCATCTGGAAGTGCCCACCCCCGCCTCGAGGGCATCTCGTGTTGAAATGTGTGATGACCACGATGAAGGTCGCGGATTTCGCCCGCGTCTTTCCCGAGGCTGCCTTCGTCATCACTCACCGCGACCCGTTCCGCTCCCTGGTCTCGAGTTGTGCGACAGGGGATTCGATCTGCCAGGCATTTCTCGAGGCGCCACCCGGCCCGTTGCACGAAGATGGGCTCCGCGGGCAGGACGCATTCGCTTCGCAGAAAATGACGCTCGAAGCGCTGGTGGAGTTCGTAGAGTCCGAGTCTTCAAGGGTGGTAAACGTACGATACGCGGATCTGATGAACGACGCCGTGGCAACGACTCGCTCCATCTACGACCGTCTCCAGATGAACGCGCCCGAAGGCCTCGATGAGCGTATCGGGAGCTATCTGCGAGCGCAGCGCAGCGGCAAGCGTGCCGCGCCACCCAGGAACCTGGAAGCGTTCGGCTACCAGCCGGACGCCGTCTGGCAAGACCCGGCTGTCATGCAGTACTGCGATCTATTCGGAGTCGAGCGTGAGCTGTCCCGTATGGTCGATACCAGTACGGGATCCTGACCAGCGATTGATCGGGATCTCCGACCAGAAATAGAGGAGGAAGCATGACGGAAGTACACCAGGACCACGACCCTATTGACGCGCTTCGTCCTGCCATCTGTGACCGCCTGGGGATCGAGTACCCCATATTCGGCTTTTCGCACAGCATGGAAGTCACAGCCGCCATCACCAACGCCGGAGGATTCGGTGTGTATGGTGCCACCCGGGACATGCCGGACGCCATCTCGACGCGCCTGGCGCAGATCCGCTCGATGGTCGGTGACCGGCCTTTTGGAGCCGATCTGCTGCTACCGCTGGGGATGGCGGACAAGAGTGACTGGGCAGCGGCGGAGGCCGAGATCCCCGAAGCCCACAAGGCGTTCGTGAAATACCTCAAGCAGAAATACAAGGTGCCGGAGCCCACCGGGAAGTCCTTCTTCTCCTCGGTGGTACGCTCGAACGAGCTCTTTGAAGCGCAGGCTGACGCCGTGCTGAAGTCGGATGTGAACCTCTTCGCCAGCGCCATAGGAACGCCCCGGCATCTCGTTCAAAGAGCGAAGGAGACCGGGAAGATCACACTCTCTCTCGTGGGCGCTCCCAAGCATGTCAAGTACGCAATGGAAGCGGACGTCGATCTGCTGGTGGCACAGGGGTACGATGCCGGTGGGCATACCGGCCCGATCGGAACGATGTCGCTGATTCCGCAGATTGTCGACGCGGCGGGTGATGTTCCCGTGCTTGCTGCCGGCGGTATTGCAGATGGCCGACAGGTGGCCGCATCCCTCGCAATGGGCGCCCAGGGTGTGTGGCTGGGAACGGTATGGCTGGCGACCGAGGAGCACGGGCTGAACAGGAACATCCTGGAGAAGCTCCTGAAGGCGGGCAGTGCAGATACGGTGCTGACCCGCAGCCACAGCGGAA
>CBDUYG010000456.1:0-3721 GCA_965371385.1 uncultured Myxococcales bacterium
CGCGGGTTTCTTGCCCGAAATAAGCGCGCTCTGATACGATACCAGTGTAGTTCGGATCCCGTTCACTACAGGTACTTGGAGAAGAGCAGTCAACCGAACGCCATGACCCCCGCCCCCCCCTCCAACCTCGGCCGCATCGACGGCATCCCCGCGCAAGACCTGCTCGAGGGGTTGGGACACCTCCATCAGCTTGTCGTCGTGACGGACCCGAGTGGAATCGTGCAGTGGACCAGTAGCGGCCTGAAGCGAAGCTTCGGCAACCTCGACGGTGGAGTCGGTCATCACATCTACGACCTCTGCGCCCACTACCTCCACAGCCGAGGCGGCAGCCCGGAAGAAGGAGCAGGCCAACACTCGGGTGAGTCGCGCCTGATGCGGCAGCTCAATTCGATGCTCGTGCACCTCTGGACGAACGAACGCCTCATGAATCAGCAGATTCAAGTGGGCCAGCTCGACGGAGCCCCTCTCCATCTCGACGTCAGCGCCTTCGGCGTCGATAGCCGAACCGACGCGAACCCGGAGGGTGATCGGCTCTTCATCGGAATCATCCGCCCCACTCCGAAGTCGGAGAGCGACGTCGCGATCGACGGGGTCGATGCCGGGCTGCTCTCCGCGGTCTTCGAAGACACGATGAACGGACTCCTGTTGATCGATTCCTCTGGCTTCATCAGCTTCGCGAGTCCGAACGTGGCTGGGCTCCTGGGCCGCTCATCCAGTGAGCTCGTCGACAAGCCGGTGGCCCTCTTCCTCCCCAAAGCCGGCTACCTGGCAAGCGCGAGCCAACTCTCGGACGAAGGGTGCGAGGAGACGGTCGAGCTGAAAGGCAGCAGTGGCGAATCGATCTGGCTGTCGATCTCGGTACGAGAGCTGGACCTGCCCAAGAAGGGCCGAATCGGTCTTGCGATTCACCTGCGCGACGTCAGCCGCGAGCGAGGGCGGATCGACAGGCTGCAGAAGGAGAACGCCGAGCTCGACTCCTACGTCCACAGCGTCTCCCACGACCTGCGTTCCCCTCTCGTCTCCCTGCTCGGCTTCACACGACTCCTCCGCCAGGATTACGGGCTGCTGCTGGGTGACGCCGGCCGCCATTTCCTCGATCGCGTCGAGCAGGCAGGCTGCACGATGGAGGCGCTGATTCGAGACATCCTGGAGCTTTCCAAGGTCGAGGGTCCGCAGGCGCCGCGCGAGCCGGTGGACCCCCGCAACGTGCTGCTTCAGATCTACGCCGAGATCAAGCCGCGCCTCGAAGAGCAGGGTGTCGCTCTGGAACTTCCCTCCGCCCCGCCGATGCTCCAGTGCAACCGCACGCAGCTCTATCAGATCTTCTCCAACCTGATCGGGAACGCGGTTCAGCATATGGGAGAGCCCCGGGGTCACGAGGGGGCAGGGGGAGCACGGCGGATCGACGTCGAGATCAGCGAGCTGCCCGGCAATCACCTGATCGTCGTCCGGGACAACGGGCAGGGAATCTCGCCCGCTTCCCAGGAGCGAATCTTCGAGGCCTTTCACACGCTGGGGAAGCGCCGCGCCGGGGGATCGACGGGAATCGGCCTCGCGATCGTCAAGAAGATCGTCCTCGCACACGAGGGCCAGATCTGGGTCGAGAGCGAGCCCGGCTGCGGGGCGGCGTTCCACGTCACCGTACCCCGGCGCTGACCTCACCATCTCCGTCTTCGTCTCCCTCTTCGTCTTCGTCTTCTCTGGTCCCATTTCCGATATCGAAACACGACGTCCCGGGGCGATGCCCGTGCAGCCGGTTGCTGGTCACTTTCGCTTCGCGTAGGCTGCGCGCCGGAGATCGACCATGTATCCGACCCTGTTCACGATTCCAGGCATCAATTACGAGATCAGCAGCTTCGGCGTGATGATGGCGATCGGCTTTCTCACGGCCTACTGGTTCACTGTACGCGAGCTTCCCAGCAAGGGAATCGATCCGGAGCTCGGACAAAGCCTGCTGATCTGGATCATGCTCGGCGGGGTGCTGGGCAGCAAGATCTACTTCGCGACGGACATGACCTTCCGTACGGGCGATCCCTGGGCGAGCTTCTTCTTTCGCCGGGACGGAATCACCTGGTACGGAGGGCTGATGGGCGGAATCCTGGGCGGGGTCCTCTGCAGCAAGTTCCACCATGTCAGCATACGCCGGGTGATGGAGGCTGCGGCAGTGGGAACCGCCGTGGGGCAGTCCCTCGGTCGTGTCGGGTGCTTTCTGGTCGGCGACGATTACGGTGTCGCGAGCAGCCTGCCCTGGGCCGTGGCGTTTCCCAACGGCGCCCCGCCCGTCGACTACCCGGTGCATCCGACTCAGCTCTACGAGGTTGCCTGGCTGATCCCGGTCGCTTTCGTCCTCTACGCCCGTCGGGGCAGGAGTCCCTTCCTCTTCGGGGAGTATCTGGTCGCCAATGGCCTCGGTCGGATCGCGATCGAGACCCTGCGCGTGAACCCGCGCGTGGCCCTCGGCATGACCGAGCCCCAGTGGATCGGAATCGCGATCGCGATCGCCGGCACGCTGAGCTGGATCTACTACTACCGCCGAGACGATCCGCCTCCCGAGCCGTTCCAGCCAGCGGCCGAGTGAACGAGCCGTCGCGATCAGCCGCGATCGTCGTCCCTGCCCCTCAGCCGCCCTCCGAACGCCCGGCCCAGCCCTTGAATCGTCGCTCGAGCCGCCGAGCCTTCTCGGTCAGTACATCCCGCTCGGGTTCATCCACCAGATTGTGAATGCGCGAGATGGCCGCGCTCGCGAGCGCGGCGTACTCCCGCTCGGCGGGAGCCCCCGGCCCCTTCTCCCAGGCGTCGAGGGATTCGAGACTCTCCGCGTAGCGGCCGGCCTGGAACATCGACATTCCCCGGGCGAAGTGAAGCATGTCTTCGAGGTCCGGAGCCGCTCGCACCTGGGGCGGAGCCAACTTCAGACACTCGATGGCCTCATCGTAGAAGGCGCTCCGCAGATAGGAATGGAACGATTCGCGGTAGCCCTGCACCGGGTCCCCGCTGATTTCGTTGATCAGCTCGCTCACATCTACCTCGAAGACCTGCTTCACCCGCTCCGGGTTGGCGATGATGAAACGCATCATCAAGCCATTGCCCGCCGAGGCCGCGAGTAGCTCCTTCAAGGAGTTGCGCGTGCGCAGAAGCAAGTTCTGGGCCTCCAGCATCGCCTCCCGTGTGCGCTCTGTGCCGACACGCTTGACCCGCTCGAACGCCTTCGATGTGAGCTCTGTCGCACCCTCGGGATCCGAGCGAAGCAGGGCCTCGACCTTCGGCGCATAGACCTCTTGCTGGTAGAGATTCTCGCGAAGCTTCATCGACTCGTGGAAGAGCGAGCCCACGGCGAGATCGAAGATGGCTTCCCTGCGCACAGCGACCGCGGAGGCGGAGTCGGTTCGGAAGAGCGCGTGGCAGCGCTCCTTCAGACGGAAGAGTCGGCGGCTGTCCGAGTCACCAACCAGCTCCGCGACCTCTTCGAAGCACGGGCGCCCCATGCGGAAGTGATCGAAGAGGCGGATCAAGGAGACGTGCACCTCGCAGTAATCGCGCAGCAGTTCGACGAACTGCCACTCGGACACCTGCATGTCGTGGAGAATCCCCGGCCGCTGGATCACGGGGGAGCCGACCCGTTCCAGGGATGCTTCCGGCAGCAGGCGGCACCCCTCTCGTCACAAGTCACCACCGGGCTGCAACCTCCTGGGGTCGATCTGTGAATCGGAGCGCTCACCGA
>CBDUYG010000457.1:0-3715 GCA_965371385.1 uncultured Myxococcales bacterium
GCGTCCAGCCACTGGGACAACACGATCGGGTTCTCGGACATGGGGGAGAGGCTAGCAGCCCGATGAAGAACTCCTCCCGGCAGCGTAGTCCCGCTCCCCTCAATGACCTCTTCTCGCGCTCGGGTGTCTCACTTAGACTCCTGCCTTCATGGGCCGGCTGGTGAAGCAGAGTGAGTGCGCGACTCCCGTGCGCCCCGACGAGGATTGAGGGTGCATCGCAGGCCGCTGCTCGAGATGTTGGAGCGCTACCGCGAACTCCATCCCGCGGAAGAGAGCTGCATCGAGCGCATCGCCCGCCTCGTCAGCGGAAGCCAGAACTGCTTCGAGCGCAGCTGCATGCCCGGTCACGTCACCGCTTCTGCTTGGATCCTCTCGGCCGACCACTCGAACGCTCTGCTCACCCACCACCGCAAGCTCGATCGCTGGCTCCAGCTCGGCGGCCACGCGGACGGGGACTCCGATACGCTCCAGGTTGCCTTGCGCGAGGCGCGAGAGGAGTCGGGCATGACGCGCTTTCGGGTCGTGGGGCCGAGGGGCGCCGCCTTGATTCCACTGGACGTCGACGTGCACGTGATTCCGGCACGCCGGGACGAGCCGGAGCACGAGCATCACGATATTCGATTCCTTCTGGTGGCCGAGCCCGGGCAGGGTCTGGTGATGAGCGATGAATCGAAGGATCTGCGCTGGTTCACCGCTGATGATCTCGGCGCAGTCCTCGACGAGGAGAGTCTCAGCCGTCTGCACCGCAAGGCGCCGGGATTTCTCTCGCGCTACGGCTGATCCGCGCGCGCGAGCGATGTCGCATCCCCGGGGTGGGAAGTTTTTTTCCATTTTTGGGACGACGAGCCTTGGGTCGTTCCTCCCCCCCCCTTATTCCCGTGATCTAAAATACTCATAAAATACAATAGGTTATGGTCTACCTGACGATGAACCCGTTGGCACATACGTTGCAGTGAAAACCCTACATACTGTGAGTCAGCTCACGACCGGCGGGGAAGTTGGAGGTAGCTCAAAATGCGGAAAGTACGCTCGAGAGGGCTCCAGCGGCACGCGCGCCAGCTGTTGGGAGTGGGGCTGCTAGTGGCCCTGGGTCTGCCTGGAATGGCCGATGCCGGAGCGGGGAAGCCCGATTCCCGGCTCCCGAAGATAGCCCTGAGCGAGATCGACGATACCCATCGGGACGCCTCGGCAGATGACGCCCCACGCACCACCCTGGAGTCGCTCACGACTCTTGCCGGTTTCCAGTTCTTTCCCGAAAAGGAATCGGAAGGATTGGTGCTGCATGAGTTCAACGATCCTCACGGCTTGGCCCCGCGCGTGACGCGGCGCTACTCGAAGATGAAGCTGTTCCGCTACGACCGCCGCCTGAAGTTCCGCGACACCGAGGTGCTGCTGAAGGTCCGCACTCCGGGCAAGCGCAAATCGCTGGTGTCGTTGGAGCTGAAGTTCTAACGAAGCGCGATCGCCTGCGAACTCCTTCGATCGATGGACGGCGCCCGGCCTCACGCCTCACCGCTCCCGCCGGGAAGACCTCAATCCGAGCCGCGGCCTCTCTCGAGCAGGGAAAGCGTCTCCTCGTTCAGCTCCGCCGAATGGGGCAGGCGGACCGGCGTGATCGACACCCAGCCTGCATCGAGAGCCTCGAGGTCGCTGCACCCCCGGGCATCACTGCGCAGAACCGTTCCCGGATAGTCGTGAAAGTAGACGTTTTCGGAGCGCGGCACGAAGAGCCCGTGATAACCGGTGTCGGCGATCTCGGTGACGACGCGTTTTGTCTCGAGCTGGACCTCCCCAGGGAAGTTCACGTTGAAGAGGTCGACTCCCTCCGGAAAACCCATCAGGATCAGGGTCTCGACGATATCCGCAGCGACCGCGGCGGCGCGTAGCCACATCTCCCGCCCCTCCTCCGACCACGCGTACTCGATCCACTCTGCATGATTTCCCGGCGATCCGATCGAGAAGGCAACGGCGGGGATTCCGGCGATCGAGCCCTCGGAGGCGGCCCCCACCGTCCCGCTTGCGAGCAGGAAGGCGAGCCCGTGATTGCAGCCGATGTTGATTCCCGACACCACGAAGTCGGGCCGCTCGGGAAAGACGCTGTGGATGCCCAGGTTCACGCAGTCGGCCGGATAGGCGTTGGCGGTGTAGAGGCTGGGTGTTGCCTGGCGGATCTCGATGTCCTCGAAGCGGGTGATCGCCTTCGAGATCCAGCTCCGCTCGCGGTCGGGCACGAGGGCGTTGACCTTGCTCACGCCAGCCCTGGAGCCGAGGGCGTCGACCAGGGGGGTGAGCGCGGGGGACTCGATACCGTCGTCGTTGGTGACCAGGAGGATCGTCATGGCGGGGAGAGTAGCCGCCGAAGCCCGCGCAGGGAGGCGCCCGTGCCGCTATCCTGCGGCGATGCTCGATCTCGTCGCGGACCTGCTCGCCTACATCGATCGCTCGCCGACGCCCTATCACGCGGTTGCGGAGACCGAGCGAAGGCTGGTTGCGAAGGGATTCCAGCGCCTCGACGAGTCGTCGGTCTGGGAGTTGGCGGTCGGCAGCCGGCGCTATGTGACTCGCTCCGACGGCAGCATCGTCGCCTTCCAGGTGGGCTCCGTGATGCCCGCCGAGGGGGGCTTTCGCATCATCGGCGCCCATACCGACTCCCCGAACCTGCGCCTCAAGCCGCGCGCCGACGTCGATGCCCACGGCTATCGCCAGCTCGCTGTGGAGCCCTATGGCGGCGTGCTGCTCCACACCTGGCTCGACCGCGATCTCTCCCTGGCGGGTCGCGTCTCGATTCAGGGCGGCACGGATCCCGAGGTCGTGCTCCTCGATTTTGCGCGCCCGCTGATCCGTGTTCCCAACCTCGCGATCCATCTCCAGCGGGAGATCCGCGAGACCGGCGTGAAGCTCAACGCCCAGCAGCACCTGGTGCCCGTCATCGGCCTCGAGGGCGGACCGGCCCTGGGCGATTTGATCGCCACCGAGATGCGGGCCCAGAAGCTCGCCGATGTGCGGCCGGACGAGATCCTCGGGATGGATCTGATGGCCTACGACACCCAGCCCGCGAGCATATCGGGGGCGCGAGGGGAGTTCATCCACGCCGCCCGTCTCGACAACCTGGCTTCCTGCCACGCCGCGGTGACCGCGCTCGTCGAGTCCGACGACTGCGGAGTCCCGGATTTTACTCGGGCGATCGTGCTCTACGACCACGAAGAGGTGGGGAGCCGCTCGGCCACCGGCGCCGCCGGAACCCTCCTTGCCGAGGTGCTCGAGCGCGTGGTCGCGAGTGTGAAGGGCGGCGAGCCCCAGGGGTTCCCGCGGGCGATCGCGAGCTCGATGTTGATTTCAGCCGACATGGCCCACGCGATTCATCCCAACTACGCCGATCGTCACGAGACCGCACATCGTCCAGTGATCGGGAAGGGGCCGGTGATCAAGGTGAACGCCAACCAGGCCTACGCGACCGATGCGGTGACGTCGGGGGTCTTTACCTCGATCTGCCGCCGGGTCGACGTCGAGCCCCAGCACTTCGTCACCCGCAGTGACCTGGCGTGTGGCTCGACCATCGGTCCCATCACGGCTTCACGGCTCGGGATCCGCACGGTGGACGTCGGGAATCCGATGCTCTCGATGCATTCGTGTCGGGAGATGGCGGGCAGCGCGGACGTCGAGCCGATGATCGACGTGCTGCGCGCGTTCTTCGACTCGATCTGATCTCGCTCGG
>CBDUYG010000458.1:0-3706 GCA_965371385.1 uncultured Myxococcales bacterium
CGATCTGCTCCCAGCTCTCGGGCGGCGTGACCCAGGGAATCCAGTGCTCGAACACTCGCCCCACCTCGGTCCGATGCGTCGAGTAACCCTTTGAGAAGCCCCGAGATCACGAGAGAGCCGAACATCAGGCGCACTCTCGGGCCGGGAACACGCGACGAGGCCCTTCCGTGGGTCTTTCGTCTGCTCTATTTTCTGAACGTTCACTGCCGGCGGGGTGTCCATCTGCAGATCGAGCACGCGGCGAAGGCTGTGGGCTGGAGCGGAAGTGCCGCCGAGCATGTTCGGCCTTTCCATCGAGATTCGACCAGTTCGTCCATTCAGTTCAGATCATTCCTTCAATTCGAGCACCTGGGAGTCAGCACCGGCTCATGATTCCGCACCCCGCCAGAGCCCTGACGACCGCCCTCGCGATACTGGCAGGGATCCTCTCCCACCTCGTCCTCCCCCACCCCGCCCTCGCCGACGAAGCCGTGGACGACAACCCCTTCGTGATCACGGCCACCCCCCTCTACATGCAGCTCGAGCATCTCGCAAAGAACCCGCCGACCGACGATCCTGCGCCGATTTGGGAGTACCTCGACACCGAGCTCCAGGCCAGGGTCGAGGAGGCCCTCGAGCGCCTGAATCTGTTGGGCGCCGTCAAGAAGAAGAAGCTCGGCCTCGTTCTCCTCGACATTACCAATATCAAGAAGCCGCGGCTCGCGTCGGTCAACGGCGACAAGATGCTCTACGCCGCAAGCCTCCCGAAGATCGCGATCCTGCTCGCTTCGTTCGAGAAGATCGCCGCCGGCGAGATGGAGCTGAACCACGAAACCGAAGAGCTGATGAAGGCGATGATCCAGCGTTCTTCCAACAGCGCCTCGACCGAGTTGATGCACCGGGTCGGAAAGGAAAACATCGCGCGGGTCCTGCTCTCACCGAAATACCGGCTCTACGACCCGCTGCGGGGAGGCGGCCTCTGGGTGGGCAAGGACTACGCGAAGGCCGGCCTGTGGCGCCGGGACCCCATCAACAACCTCTCCCACGGCGCGACCCCGATCGAGGTCGCCCGCTTCTACTACATGCTGGAGACGGGCAAGCTGGTCAGCCCCCACTACAGCCGGAAGATGAAGGAGATCCTCGGGCAGACCTACATCCGGCACAAATTCGCCAAGGCCCTGCTCGAGATCGACCCCTACGCCCACATCCTGCGGAAGTCGGGCTCGTGGCGCACCTTCCACGCGGACAGCGCAGTGATCCGCCACGGCGGTCACGCCTACATCGCGGTCGGGCTCAGCAACGATCCCAAGGGCGGCGAGTGGCTCGCGGATATCGCCAGGGAATTCGACGCCATCATCCTGAACAAGCGATCCTGACGGCACCGGCGACGGCGACCCGAGCGAATCAGGGGGACGAGAGCGGTGGCGGCGGCGCGTTGAGCGACCGGATCAGCTCGTGGATCTGCCCCGCCATCTCCTTGTGATTCTCCGAGGAGTTCTTGCGCAGGACGTTCGAGAGCAGGGTCACGATATAGCGGAGCTTCTGCTCTCCCCCGACGGTCTCGATGACAGCCAGGGAATTCATGAAGTTCATCTTGTTTCCCATGTACTTGCCGCAGGTGAAGCCCTTCTCCTCCTTGCAGCCATAGAAAGAGCCGGATTTGAAGTAGACCGCCGAATCGTTCAGCGCGGGATTCGACGCGTAACGGATGCGATTGTCCGTCAGGTAGAGCAGCCGCTTGATCTCACGACTCGACCAGGGATCGACCAGCTTCCCCTCCTCCATCTTGACGAGGTACGTCATGAGCGAACGGCCCGTCGCGCTGCTGTATCCGCCGGGCACGCGCTTCTTCCCCGTGCGGGTAAAGAACGAGCCCTGACGCAGCTGATTGTTGTCGATGCCGTTGCGGGTGAGAGTTCCCAGGCTGAGCCGGTTGAACGCCCTCGAGAGAGTCAGCTTGGGGGTGTCGGCGAAGTAGGCCTCTGCCCTCTCCTGCGAGACCGGGTACTCCTTCCCGAAGTGCTTCAGGAGCATCGCCTCGGCCATGACCTGGGCCCCGGCGGCGTTGGAGCTCGCCGAGAACATCCAATCGAGCCAGGTCCAGAGGTTGGCCTGATCCCCCAGCGCGATCGGGCGGGTCTCGACGCGCGGGTCACCGGGCTTCCAGACCGGCACGAGGTGACTGTCCTTTACGATGAAGGGCGTCGCGGTCACGATCGTATTGCGAAGCAGATTCTCACGAGCCGCGATGTCGTCGGGATACGTATCCGCCAACGCCTGGAAGAACGCGAGACCAACCATGATCTTCCCGACGCTGCCGGGGTTCTGGGCCTGCTTCGCGTTCACTTCGGCGTAGCGCGGATTGTTCGCGTCGGTGAGGTCCAGCACTGCGACGCTATAGCCCCCCGCATCCCCCCCCATGAACGAGCGGATCTTCGCGGAGAAGCCCGTGTCTACGGGCGGAACCTCGAAGTTCGGCTTGCCGATCAGCCAGAGGTTGACCTGATCCATGTCGAGCAGGGAGCCGGGCATCAGGCTGCCGCGCGCGAGCAGCGGCTCCCGCGCCATGGAGTACGCCGTCAATCGGTCGATACCGGTGTAACCCGCCCCGTCGAGGGGATAAGCGCCCGCGAGGGTGCTGAGCCCGATTACCAACGCGCTCACGATCGCCGTCACTCGCATCATTGTCTCGCTCCAGAATGGTTTGGGGCCACGACCTGCGCCGGGCCCGAAGTCAATCTCCACTCGCTCTCGGGATCTGCTGGAGCGGAACCTGCACGCCCCCCCCCGCCCTCAGGTTGGCATCCAGGGAGACGAGATAGCTGCTTCCCTGGGCCTGGTCGCTCTCGACGAAGGATCGGATCTGGAGCAGGTGCAGCTGCCCATCCTTGAACGCGAATTCGATGTCCGCAGGCGTCGGTTTTCCGTTCTCATCGCGAAGCGACGTGAAGCGCTGGGCGACTTCCCTTGCGAAGGCGACGAGCTGCTTGATCTCCCCGGGCTGCAGTAGCGTCTCGGCGCCGCTCGTCGGCACGCGCACGACTCCGCCCCCGCGCGCGAGCTGAACCTGATCGGTCGCGGTCGCCTGAGCGAGAAAGAGAACCTCTCCGGTACTCTTGTTGATGCGCAAGGACTCGGCCGCTTGTCCATCGACCGCGCCGCCGACACCCTCGTTCACCGCAACCGTGAGCCAGCCGCTCTCGCCGCTCTCGACGCCGGTCGTCACCATCACTCCGGACTTCTCCGAGGGAAAGCCGATCTGCACGACGACCGCCGGGAAGACGTACTCGGGGTCGACCATGTGGGACTGTCGCCACTTGTACGAGCGCTCGGTGAAGGGGGAGGCCCAGACATCGAGAACCGACGCGAAGATGTCGTCATAGCCGATTACATTCGGAACCGTGAGGTTGAGCCCGGCCCCGACGAAGCCCGCCAGGTCCTCCACGTTGGTATCACTGCGCAGGAAGACCCCCTTGGGCGCCCTGCCGCCCCAGACCCGCCTCAGCTCGGTCTTGAGCTCGGAGTGGAACTGCGGCCCCGGATCGCTCGCCATCACCCAGTCCCGCAGTTGCTTCAAGAAGATGTTCGCCAGCTCCTGCTGCTCGTCTAGATCCTTCACGCGGGCGATCTTCTCGTACTGGCCCTTCATCCAGTCCCAGACGCTGGGCCCCCCGGTCACGATCGGCTGCTCGAGAAGCTGCCGGAAGACACCGAAGGGAATCACGAA
>CBDUYG010000459.1:0-3703 GCA_965371385.1 uncultured Myxococcales bacterium
GGCTCGGTGAGGCGCTGCGGCTCAGTAAAGCGCTGCGGCTCGGTCGAGAGCGACGAGTGCCGGTCCTGATGGAGCGGGAGGCTATCGATCTCGATACTCTCGTAGCGCGCAGCTTCTCCGGATCGCTGCACGGCCTTGATTTCGCTCGCCCCCAGGCCGGCGGCGAGCCCCGCCACGGCGAGAGCAAGCAACAAGGCTGCGAACTTGAAGGAGCGAGCTGGAAATATACGTGTCAGGTGCCGCACTGTTGTCCAGCGCGGAGCGAGCGGGGGCATCCATGTCTCCTGGAGCGCATCGGAGTTGGGCGCAACATTTAGCCTGCAACGCGCATTTGCGCACACGAATGCAGGCTGGATCTGAAAAAAGGTCGAGGGCTCGAATTGAATGATTCCCCTTCGGGGACCACGGTCTCGGTCGAGCCCCGCGGGATCGACCAGCAGGGGTCTCAACCGCGACGATCGGCACGATTCAGCTCTCGCGCAGCTCCTGGATCGCCTGGTGGACGGCCTCGAAGAGAGGCTCGACCTGCTCCACCTCGAGACAGCTGAAGGCGACCCGCAGATCGCTCGGCGAGGTCGCGATCAGCCCGACACCATGCCGATCCAGCAGGTGGACCCGCAGCGCTTCGGCGTCGATGCCTTTCAGCTCGATCAGCATGAAGTAGCCGCTGTTGAAGGGGTAGACGCTCCAGCTCTCGCGGAACCGGGGCTCGTTCGCGACCTCGTACACCCGGGTGGCGCGCCGGCCGAGCAGCTCGCACTTCTCGCGCCTCTCCTTGCCAATCGTCGGCCCCGAGAGCGCGCGCTCGACCAGCGACTGGGAGAGCTGAGGGACATTCGAGACCCCGGCCCGGATGATTCCGCGCACTTTGGCGTCGAGCACGGCGCAGACCTCATCGGCGCTCTCCACCTCCCCCGGCCCGAAGGTCAAGAAGCCGCAGCGGAAGCCCCAGACGAAGAGCTCCTTGGTGGCGCCGTCTAGCTTTACCGCCAGGATGCCCGGGTGCAGGTTGCAGAGGGGACCGAAGAGGGACTCGGTCATCGAGTCACCACCCAGGTGGTAGAAGAGACCGAAGTACGCGTCATCGGTCAGGACCACGAGCTTCGTCCCCCGCTTCGCCTGGGCGACGAGAGCCTCGACGATCGCCTCTCCCTCGGCCACGGTGGGCATGTAACCGGTCGGATTGTTGGGAAAATTCAAGAGCACGATGAGCTTCTCACGCCCTTCGGCCGCGCGCTGGAGCCCCTGGGCGAAGCCTTCACAGTTGAAGCCTCCGTCTGCATAGAAGGGGAAGGTCTCGATGCGAGCGCCGAGATGGACCTCGAAGCTCAGGCGGTAGTTGCCCCAGAGCTTGTCGGGAATCAGGATCGCATCGCCCTCGTCGACGAAGAGCTCGCCCGCGAGTGAGAGTCCGTGAGTGATCGCGGCGGTCACGATCGGGTCTCCAAACGACTTCGATGTCATGCTGGGGTTCTCTTCCAGCAGCTTCTCCCGCCAGCGGGCGCGCAGGCCCGGCCGTCCGGCGGGTGGCGCGTAGGTGAACGCATCCGCGGGATCGATGCCGACCAGGTGGTCGTTGATGCAATCGAGATACATCGGGCCCCCCGCTTCCGTCGCGATACCGATGGTGGCGTTGAAGCGCTTCGCCCGGGCCTTGGCCTCAGCGGACTGGGAGAGGATTCCCTTCGGAAAGTAGGCCCGCCTCCCGTACGCCGAGAGCATCGAGAATACCTCGGGGGAGGCGGCCTCGAGGCGCTCGTTGAGCTTCTGGGCAAGGGGGTTGAGGGCGGGTCTCGCAGCGCTCTGACTCATGTTTCCTCTCGTGCAGGTCTCGTACAGGCATCGTTCGGGATAGCGGGCGGGACAGCGCGTGGCTCAGTACCGCGACCGCCGGTGATGCCGGGAAAACTACAGACGAAGGTGGAGAACGTCCATGAGCTGGACGAAATCCCGGGCCCGCCAGAAGCGCTGCCCCTCCACATTACCCGTCGCGACCTGGATCTCGACCCGCTCCACGCCTCTGATGCGGATCCAATCGAGGGCCGCGTCGACGAGCACGCCCCCGATACCGCGTCGGCGTTCGGACTCTCGCACCCCGAGATCCGTGATCTCCGCCCGCTCCACCTCGACCATGATCGGCGGAGAACGGTCGATTCGCGCGATGCACATCCCCGGCAGATCCCCCGCATCGTCGAACACCAGCACCACGGCGTCGGGATCACGGTGCAGCGCGCGCAGCAGCTCCTCGAGCTCACGATCGGCCCCGGAGCGCATACGGAAGAGGGGGTCGAGGGCGCGGTGATGATTCGTGATGGCGGTCCAGATCGCCGCGACGCGGTCGAGATCCTTGTCCCGCGCCTCCCTGACGTTCTCAGGCCGTGCTCGGGGGGGACGATTCGGCTCCAGCCCCTCAGCTCCGACTTCTACCTCGACCTCTACGTCCCCCATCGAATCCTCGCGACTCGTCACGGCCCATCCTCGCGGCGCGCCCTACTCGCGCGGCGCTCGCCTTCTCGAGCTTCTCTAATCGAATCGTTCATCCCGGCGCATGGTCTTGCTGCCCACGATGGTGACCGAGCCGGCGCGCAGCATGCGGAAGCTCCCCGTCTGTACGTCGTCGCGCTCGAAGCGGCCCTTCAGCTCTGCGCCCTGCGCGAGAATCTCGCGCGTCTCGTACACGGTCGCACCCTCCAGGCTCTCGGTTCGGATCGAACCCATCTGGTCGCTACGGCGAAAAACCGGATGAGAATCGAGCTGCGATATCTCCCAGCTCTCGCTGAAACCGATGATCGAGGCTGACTCCGCCCGGATCGATCCCCCCGATCGAAAACCGCGCGCGGCGCTGCCCCTCAGTGTCTTCGCCTTCGACCCGCGCGAGTTCACCCGCAGCCCGCTGCGAATCTCTTCGAGTTGCTCGGGACGCGGCTGCCAGGCTCGCTCCACCCTGGCCTTGCGGCCGCTCGCGAGTGATTCGAAGCGCTCGCTCTCGTCGCGGAAGATCACGATCGGATACTCGGTCCATTCGAGTCGCGAGCCCTTCTTCTCGAAGGTCCAGACCTTGTCCTCCCAGAGGTCCGCATCCGATCTCTCGGACTCGGCGTCACGGTAGTTCACGAGCACGTACCAGGTGCCCTCGAGTTCGAGTGGCGTCTCCACCGATTCGGCAAGGGCGACACCGAGTGGAATCGTCACGGACGCAACGAACAACAAGCCGAGTCGTGCGACTGCGATTCGAGCGGAATGGCGCAGCATGACATGAACCTTTGCGAAGAAATCTTCCGGGCGAGTGGATTAACGCTTGCAGTGTCGACCCAGCAAAGCAAGGATGGCTCCTGGTCTCTTTCCGTGGAAGAAGTTTTCCAGAATTGAGCCGGTCAATCTCGCAGTCGCCGAAGTGAAGCCTGCTTTCGGATCATGGACTCGGACATCGCTCGAATCGGAATTCTCCATCAGTGAAACAGCTTATGACGACTTCTGCCGTAGTGTTGCAGGTTGGAGTCAATTGGCACGCGCTTTGCGCATCCCCATTGCGGAGGGTTGGGAGCGGTCGCCCTCGAACGGGGCGGCCAGGGTATAGCTACGCCATCTGGATGAGACAATTCGAGTCGAAGCTGCAGCGCCGTACGGGTCAATCACGATGAAGAACCCCTCTACTCTCTGGATCGTTCATCGCGATCCGCGACAGCGGGCCACGCTGGCCCGA
>CBDUYG010000460.1:0-3669 GCA_965371385.1 uncultured Myxococcales bacterium
GGGTCTACGGCGAGCACGAGCTCGAACGCCTGCGATTCGTCAAACGGCTCAAGGCTCTCGGGCTGAGCCTGGCGGAGATCAAGCAGCTCAACCTGGTCTACGCGATCGCCGGCTCGACCCAGGCGATGCTCGAGCGGCTCGAGGAGCTTCTCGACGGGCACCTCAGACACGTCGACGGCCGCATCGATGAGCTCGTCACGTTGCGCGACGAGATGACGAAGTATCGTGCTCACATCGAGAGGCGCGTATCGGATGCGGCAAAGGACGGCAGCGACGGGAGGGATGGAAGATGAGTAGTGCAGCTCATCGGCAACTGGAGTCGCCGGGCGTTCATGGCGCGATTCGAATCGTCACGGCCTCGTCTCTCTTCGACGGCCACGACGCGGCGATCAACATCATGCGCAGGCTGCTTCAGGCCCAGGGCGCCGAGGTCATCCACCTCGGTCACGATCGTTCGGTCGACGAGATCGTCTCGGCTGCCATCCAGGAGGACGCCGACGCCGTCGCGATCTCCTCCTACCAGGGCGGTCACATGGAGTTCTTTCGTTACCTGGTGGACCGGCTCGCCGCGCAAGGCGCATCCCACGTACGCGTCTATGGCGGCGGCGGCGGCACCATGACTCGCGACGAAATCGGGATGCTGCACGAGGCGGGCGTGGCTCGCATCTTCAGTCCGGAAGACGGCCGAAGACTCGGGCTCGAGGGCATGATCGGCTCGATCATCCGGGAGTGTGCAGAGGCGGCCCAGCGGCGCAGTGCCCCGGAGATCTCCGAGCTGAATGCTCGGCATCCCCTCGCGGTCGCCCGAATGATCTCCTTCCTCGAGTCCTGCGACACCGAGGAGTCCGGAGTCGAGGAGGTGTCGGTGCGAGATCTCGCCGCCTTGCGCGGCGCTCTGGACGAGCGGGCAGCCAGTCCCCGGGTGCCGATCGTCGGACTGACGGGAACCGGTGGCGCGGGCAAGTCGAGCGTGCTCGACGAGCTGGTCCGCCGCTTCCGCCGGGACTCGCCGGATGCCCGGATTGCACTGCTCCTGGTCGACCCCAGCCGCCGCCGCTCGGGCGGAGCCCTGCTCGGCGATCGCATCCGACTCAACGCTCTCGATCCGGAGAAGGTCTTCGTGCGTTCGATGGCGACCCGGCGCTCGAACCATGCACTCTCGCTCGCAGTCGACGACGCCTTGCGCGTTCTGCGAGCGGCCCGCTTCGACCTGATCGTGGTCGAGACGGCCGGCATTGGTCAGAGCGACTCGGAGGTGGTCGACTGCAGTGATATCTCGATCTACGTCATGACTCCGGAGTACGGCGCACCCTCCCAGCTCGAGAAGATCGACATGATCGATCTCGCCGACTTCGTCGTGCTGAACAAGGGGGATCGTCGCGGGGCCCTCGACGCCCTGCGCGACATCCGGAAGCAGTGGAAGCGCAATCGCAACGAGCCTACTCGTTCGATCGAGGAGATCCCTGTTCATGCCACCCAGGCACATCGCTGGGATGATCCGGGGATCGAGATCTTCTACCGGGCCCTGCGCGAGCGGGTCGCGGATTCGGGGGGCGAGGCCTTTCTCGATTCCCCCGTGATTCCCCTACCGACGAGCTCCCAGCCGCCGGGAGCCCTGCCGGCCGACCGCAGCCGTTATCTCTCGGACATCGCCGATAGCCTGCGCGAATACCGGCGCGATACCAACGAGCTCAGCAAGCGCTCCGGCGCGGCCGACGGGATCGCTCGCACCCTCGACGAGCTCGCAGGCGACGCAGGCGACGCGCTGCGCGAGACCCTCGAGCAGCATCGCGAATCGGTGCTTCGCGAGCTGCCGAAGGAGCTTCGGGAGCAGCTCGAGGGCTGGGACGAGACGCGCGAGCGCTACGCGGCGGATGAGCAATCGTACAGCGTGCGGGACAAGACCATCTCCATCTCCAACTTCGAGGAGACGCTCTCCCATACCCGGGTGCCGAAGGTCGCGTTGCCGCGCAGCCGCGACTGGGGAGATCTCACGCGCTTCTTTCGCCAGGAGAACGTTCCGGGCGAGTTCCCCTATACCGCGGGTGTCTTCCCCTTCAAGCGAGCGGGAGAGGATCCCACCCGCATGTTTGCCGGCGAGGGCACACCCGAGCGCACGAATCGCCGCTTTCATCTGCTCTGCAGCGGACAATCCTCAGCACGCCTCTCGACCGCATTCGACAGTGTCACCCTCTATGGCCGCAACCCCGACCCGCGGCCCGATATCTTCGGCAAGGTGGGCAACTCGGGCGTCTCGATCTGTACCGTCGACGATGCCAAGAAGCTCTACTCGGGCTTCGATCTCTGCGATCCGACGACCTCGGTCTCTCTCACGATCAACGGCCCCGCCCCCACGATCCTGGCATTCTTCCTCAACGCCGCGATCGATCAGCAGGTCGAAAAACACTTGATCGAGTGCGGCGAGCTCGAGGCGGTGCGTGCCCGTGAGCTGGGAGACGGGGCTCCGAGCTACGGCGGAGAGCTGCCCGAGGGTCACAGTGGACTCGGGCTGGGCCTGCTGGGGATACCGGGCGATCGAGCGGTGGATCGAGAGAGCTACGAGCGGATCCGCAGTGACACCCTGAAGCGCGTTCGCGGTACGGTCCAGGCGGACATCCTGAAGGAGGATCAGGCCCAGAACACGTGCATCTTCGGCACCGAGTTCGCGCTCAAGCTGATGGGCGACATCCAGTCCTACTTCATCGAGAACCAGATACGCAACTTCTACTCCGTTTCGATCTCGGGCTATCACATGGCCGAGGCCGGCGCGAACCCCATCACCCAGCTCGCTTTCACCCTGGCCAACGGCTTCACCTTCATCGAGTACTACCTCGAGCGGGGCATGGAGGTCGACGACTTCGCTCCGAACTTCTCGTTCTTCTTCAGCAACGGGCTCGACGCCGAGTACAACGTGATCGGCCGGGTGGCCCGGCGCATCTGGGCCATCGCCCTGCGCGAGCGTTACGGCGCGAGCGCGCGAAGCCAGAAGCTCAAGTATCACATCCAGACCTCGGGACGATCCCTGCACGCCCAGGAGATGGACTTCAACGACATCCGCACGACCCTCCAGGCCCTGACCGCGCTGCAGGACAACTGCAACAGCCTGCACACCAACGCCTACGACGAGGCGGTCACGACACCGAGCGAGGACTCGGTGCGTCGGGCGCTCGCGATCCAGCTCATCATCCAGCGTGAGCTGGGAGTGACCCAGAACGAGAATCCGATCCAGGGCTCGTATCTCATCGATGATCTCACGGATCGGGTCGAGGAGGCCGTGCTGGCCGAGTTCGATCGCCTATCGGATCGCGGGGGCGTGCTCGGTGCAATGGAGACTCTCTATCAGCGGAGCAAGATTCAAGAGCAGAGCCTCGAGTATGAATCGTTGAAGCACTCCGGCAAGCTGCCGGTGATCGGGGTCAATACCTTCGAGAACCCGAGCGGGGGGTCCGAGGAGCGGGCCATGGGTGAGCTGATCCGCTCGGCGGATCACGAAAAAGACCACCAGCTCGCAAACCTGGCCGCGTTCCGGGATCGCTGGGCCGGGGAGGCGCCGCCCGCGCTCGATCGGCTCCAGCGGGTCGCCGCCGAGGGCGGCAACGTCTTCGCCGAGCTGCTCGAGGTGGTCAAGGTCGCGAGCCTGGGCGAGATCAGCAACGCGCTCTTCGAGGT
>CBDUYG010000461.1:0-3667 GCA_965371385.1 uncultured Myxococcales bacterium
GCGATCTCGAGCTCGGCGGGCTCGACCTCTCGAACGATGAGATGACGAGGCACCAGGCCCGCAAGAATCTTGCGATGCTCCGGATGCGCCGCAATGACGAGCACACTCGTGGGGGTCGGCTTTTGCTTCATTACCCGGCCTGAAAAATCTCCGTGCGATTTCTGCCGGCGTGTTTGGCACGGTAGAGGGCCGTATCCGCCTCTGAGACCAGTTTGTCCATGGATAAGTGATCCGGCCGCAGCGTGGCAACACCCACACTGAGGGTGACTTGAAACGATTCACCCTTGCTGTCCTTGAATTCCTCGTGCTCCACGCTCATTCGCACCCGCTCCGCGAAGGTCTCTCCGCTCTCGCTCGAATCCCTCGCGGTCAGGATGATGAGGAATTCTTCGCCCCCGTAGCGTCCCGCGACATCGGCCGTGCGAAGGTTGCGCTGGATGATCCCTGCAACGATCCGCAGCACCTCATCGCCTACCTGATGACCGTAGCGATCGTTGACGCTCTTGAAATAGTCGATATCGACCATCAACGTCGTGAGGCTCGTCCCCATCCGCCGGCTGCGCGAGTACTCGGTAACGAGCGCCTCATCGAGATAGGCCCGATTGTGAAGCCCGGTGAGTGAATCCGTGATCGAGAGCTGCGTGAGAAGATCATTCTTGTGCCGAAGCTCGTGCAGCGCATCGTTGAGCTCCGCCGTCCGCTCATCCACTCGCGCCTCGAGCCGCTCGTTGACCCAGCGCAGCTCGTCCATCGCCAGCGCGTTCTGCACCGCGACGGCCCCCTGGTGGCCCAGGGCGAGGAGAAGTCGGCGATCGTCTCCCGAGTACATCCTCCCCGAGCGGCAGGGCCCAAGGAGCAGAACCGCACGCAGCTCGTCCTCGATTCGGAAGGGAACGGCGAGACAGCCCTTCGCGTTCTCGACCGGATAGGGAGAATCTTCGACGTCCGAGAGGAGCCCAAGCAGCTCGGGGATCTCGAGGCTTGCGGGACCTACCTGCTCGAGTGGCCTTCCCGACGTGCGACGGATGTAGAGACCGATCCACTCCGGGTGGAGAGCGCTCTCGACGGTCTCGGCGAGCTCGGTGTGGATGACCCCGAGATCCGTGACCGACGCCAGACGCTGGCTCGCCCGCTCGAGGGTCCGAGCGAAGTTGAACGAGGTGCGAAAGAAGCTGCGATCGACCACGTTCTGCAGCTGATCCCGCAGCGGAAGCAGGATGAACACCGATACGACTCCCAACACCAGGGCGAAGGAGCTCGACTGGTGTCGCTCGGGGCCCGCGAGCGCAGCGTCGAGGGCGGCCAAGCACCCCGCGTAGGTCGCGGTGACGACGATCGTGAAGATCACGTAGTGGAGCGAGCGCCGCACGAGTTCATCGACGTTGAGCAGGTTGTGGCGCATGACCGCGTAGGCGATCGAGATCGGGAAGAGGACCCCGGTGAAGGCCATCACGTTCTGCGGAGCCTTTCCCCCGGTCGCACCCGACCAGATGGCGATCACGACCTGGGGACCGAGCGCGGCCGCACAGCCGAGAACCACCACCTTGATGCGCTGCCGGGTCTCGAATGTCGGTGTGTTGACCCAGCGAAACACCTGGGATGCGATCAGGCCCGCGAGCCCGGCGCCAAAGGCCATCACCGCGGCCTGGTGGGTCTGGATGTAGATCTCGGGGGCATAGAGGCCGAGCTGGGTGAGCAGGGCAAAGACCCCTGCGACCGCGTAGATGGCGCGAATGCGACGCGGATTCTTCACGAGCCAGTCGAAGGGCTCGGGGAACGCCATCGCGAGATGGATCATCGCCGCGAAGAGAAATGATTCGCAAAGGGCGTGAAGGCGGAAGAAATGATAGGGGCCGTAGAGGTCCATCGCGGTGAGGGAATACATCCCCACGATCCAGAGGGGAATGAAGGTCCCGTTGGCCGTCGCGTCGGAGCCCCGCAGATAGCGAATGCTGAGCGCGAGGCCCCCGATACCGAGCCCGCAGAAGAGATACGCACCGAAGAGGAGCCCGAGGTCCGCCCATCCGAAGCGGCGCGTCTCGATCTCGAACACATGATCGCGCGAGCCCCCTCGCATCTCATAGCGGATGGATGTCCCGATCGGCAGGCTCGACACATAGTCGGCGAGATCCGAGGCATTCTCGCACTCGCGATCATCGAAGCGATCGACGCGAAGCTGATAGATCTCGCCCCCCTCCGTTGCGGGCCAGAGGGCGAGTCCCGCCGAGGCGACGACGCGATTCTCCAGCAGCAGGAAGCCGGCGAAGGGCTTGCCCAGCCATTGCATTGCGGAGCTGGACACCAGGACTCCCGTGCATAGGAGAGCCAATGCCGCGGCCAGTAGAGCGGGGTCGCGTGCGCGTGACATTGCCCACACTTTTCGGGCGAACGACCGCGAGACTCAAGGAATGTCCGGGGCACTCCGATCGATTCACGTTGGGATCACCCGTGCCCAGAGAAGCGAGGAGCGTGAGCCCTTGATCGCCTTCACCCTGGCTGTAACTGCGGCCCTGCTCTACGCCGGCCTCTTTCCTCCCTTTGGCCTCGGCTGGCTCGCGTGGGTCGCTCTCGTCCCCTTGATTCGCGCCTGCGATGAAGCGGGTGAAGCGGGAAGCTTCCTGCTCGCGGGCAGCTTCGGCCTCCTGACGACACTGCTCATCGTTCCCTGGCTGGCACCAACGGCGCGGGAATACTTCGAGCAGTCATCCATCACGACCCTGCTCCTGGTGGGCACGGTCGCAGCCGCGAGCATTGCACCCTACTTCGCGCTCACGTTCGGACTGCTGGGAGCCCTCCAGCGTCAAGTTCCGCGAATCGTCTGGCTCTTGCTGATACCGGCCGCGTGGGTAACCGCGGAATGGCTGCGAACGAACCTCGGTCTGAGATCCTCGTGGAGTCTTCTGGGGACGTCGCTCATCGAGGCACCGCGGCTCCGTCAGCTCGCCGACGTCACCGGCGTTTATGGTGTGAGTGGTCTGATCGTGCTCGGAAACGTCGTCGTTGCTGAAACGTTGCGGGTCGCTGAGGAGGGCCTCGCGGACCGAGGGCTTCCATCCTCCGGCAGACTTCGACCCCTGCTGGAGTGTGTTGGCGTCTTCGCCATCGTCCTGGTCGCGGCCCTCAGTTACGGACACCTCAAGCTCGCCGAGCCGAGTCGGGGAGAGTCTTTCGACGTGGCGATCGTTCAGGGCAATGTCGCTCAGCAGCTGCGCTGGAGACGGGGTGAGGCGATGCGGGTGCTCTCCCGCTACAGCGGCCTGAGTGAGTCGATCATGGACTCGGGTGATGCACCTCCCGACCTGATCGTGTGGCCGGAGAGTGCGCTTCAGAAGCCCGTCGAGCACCCTCTCTACGGTCCAGCCCTGAAGCGACTGGTGGAGAAGCTCGGCGCCCCGGTCCTCGTGGGCGCCCCGCGAACCAGCAAAGAAGGTCACCACAACTCGGTAGCCCTCATGATCCCCAACGAGGAGATCCGCTACTACGACAAGATGCGGCTGCTTCCCTTCAGCGAGACCCACCCCATCGATCGCTTGCGCTCTCTACCCGCCCGCGGTGACGATCATCTCTCCGGCTACATCGCCGGAGCTCGACCTGGACTCTTCGATTGGAACGAGGGGCGCCTCGGTGTATTGATCTGCTTCGAAGCGATCTATCCCTCACTCGCTCG
>CBDUYG010000462.1:0-3652 GCA_965371385.1 uncultured Myxococcales bacterium
AGCGGGCCGGAGAGCGGGTAGGAGGCGATTCGCCCGCCTACCCGGGAGCTTCGATACAGAGATCGGAGTCGCCCGGACCCTCGGCCGAGCCGAGCGTCAGCGTTCGCTCCGCCGCGTCGAGCCACACGACGCGATCGATCGAGGGCGCGGGCAGCGCCGAGAAGAACCGCTTCGATTCGAACGACCCCGTGAGCACCTGCTCGCGCATTCCCTTCGCGACATCCGGAGGCGCACCCTCGATCACGATGTCGTCACGGGTCTCGACGACCCGGCAGTCGCTTCCGTCGAACTCCACTGCTACGAGTCCGCCCAGAGCATCGCTGAAAACCAGGGAGGCCGTTCCGTGGCTCGGCCGCTTGCGGCACCAATCCAGACATCCCGCTACGTCCTCGAAGCGCTGAAGACACTCCTGGACGAGGAGCACCGGGTGTGGTGAGTGACGCGGATTCAAGATCATTCGTGGACCGCCGCTCGGGTCGGCCGGGATCCGGGGTGCAATCGCCACCGCGACACCCGCCGAGTTGACCCCGGCCACCGATGTCGCGAGCCAGGGCAGGGTCAGCTCGGCCGACGCGAACCCGACCTCGGGACGGCTCTTTCGGATGAGCCAGCTGGATCCCGCCGGCTCTGCGTTCTCGAGGCTTCGCGCCAGCACACCCCTACCATTGCCGGCGCCCCCCCGCAGCGCCCCGACCACGACCGCAGGGGCGAGGACTTCCTTCCCTTCGTCGAGATCCTGGGGCACGCTGTCGCGAGTCGCTGCGCAGAAGAGACCCATCAGAGCCGCTAGCGGCACATCGGCGTGCCTCGCCATCCCGGCTGTACGCTCCGCAAGATGGGTGTAGTGGCGGATCATCTCACGCCCGACGCCACCCCCCAGCACCGAACCAGACGTGAGCGCCCGCAGGCTCGGAAGGCGGGAACGCCCGGCCCTGAGACCCGCGCGCCGGATCCTCTCCTGGATCTCATCGCGGCAGGCCAGACCCTGACAGCTACCCATCGCGCGCGGATCACCCACGCACTCGATCAGCGATTGCATCATTGGAATTGAAAGCTCGCTTCGAAGGACCTCGGGGCCGGGATCATTTCCCGATTTCGAGGTCGGACTCCTGCAGCACTTCGTTGAGGGACCCCGAGCGATAGCCCTCCAGATCGAGGGCCACCCAGCGAAACCCGACGGCCTTGATGACCCTCGAGATCTCCGCGGCGACGACGGGATCGTGGGCTCGAGAAAGCTCGGCGGGATCGATCTCGATGCGGGCCAGCTCCCCGTGATGCCTCAGCCTCACCTGCTCGAAGCCGAGCTCGCGCAGGCGATCCTCCCCCTGCTCCACCTGCAGCAGCCGCTCGGACGTCACCCGGGTTCCATAGGGCAGTCGCGAGGCGAGGCACGCGGAGGCCGGCAGCTCGGCGGTCGGCAGGCCCGCTGCTCGGGAGAGATCGCGAATCTCCTGCTTGCCGAGATCGGCATCCAGGAGCGGAGCGAGCACCTGATGCTCACGAGCCGCCCGATGACCCGGCCTGAAATCCCCTTGATCGTCCCGGTTGATCCCGTATGCGATCGCGTCATAGCCCAGCTCGTCCAGAACTCCGTCGAGACGCTCGAAGAGCTCGGTCTTGCAGTGGTAGCAGCGATCCGGTCGATTCACGCGATAGGCCTCGTTCTCCATTTCACGCGTCTCGAGGAAGCGGTGGGGGATCGAGAACCGGCCGGCGACTTCCTCGGCCATCTTGCGCTGGATCTTGGGATAGGACGGGGAGAGGGCAGTCACGGCGAGGCAATTTTCGCCGAGCGCGCGCTGGGCCGCGTAGGCGAGATAGCTCGAATCGACGCCACCCGAGAATGCGATCACGAGCCGGCCGACGCTCGTCAGACGCTCGAGGAGGACCGACTCCTTGGCCAGCAGCAGGGGCGAGATGGACTCCATGCAGGCGAGGGTAAGAGGACTCCTGAAGGGGGTCAAGCAACGAGTTCATGCTGCCCTGCTCAGGCGAAAGAGGATGGGCACAGAGAGGCATCTCTCCGGCAACCCCGACCCATCGGAGATATGATCCCGACCCGTCGCGGGGTGTGCCGGGATTCGATCGTGAATTTCTCCGCCGGAGCGCAGGGGGGAGCACATGAGCCAGCTGCGGGTCGGGCTTCTATTCGGGGGCCGCTCGGTTGAACACGAGGTCTCGATCGCATCGGCGACCTCGATCCTGCGGGCTCTCGACCCCGAGCGCTACGAGGTCAGCCTGATCGGAATCGCTCCGGACGGCTCCTGGCACCTGAGCGACGCGAGGGAGCGCCTCGAAGAGGTCCTGACGCAGCCGGAGGTGATCCTGCCCGGAGCGCCCGGGGGTCCCACGCTGATCCCCGTCGCAGCGGACGGCGGCGCGCCCGCCACCCGGCTCGACGTGATCTTTCCCATCGTACACGGGCGAGGGGGGGAGGACGGCTGCATCCAGGGGCTGCTCGAGCTGGCTGGAATCGCCTACGTGGGATCGGGCGTTCTGAGCTCGTCCCTGCAGATGGACAAGGACTTCAGCAAGCGCCTGCTCGCGGCAGCCGGGCTCCCTGTCGTTCCCTGGCGGACCTTCCAGGGGGGCGATCTCGATCCGTCCAGGTTCGACGAGATCGCGCGCAGCACGATCGAAGAGCTCGGCGAGCGGCTCTTCGTGAAGCCGGCAAACTCGGGCTCTTCGGTCGGGATCCATCTGGCCGAGAATCGAGCCGAGCTGGTGAGCGTGATCGAGGACGCTGGACGCTACGACACCAAGATCCTGATCGAGCAGGCCGTGGACGCGCGAGAGATCGAGGTCGCTGTCCTGGGCAACGACTCACCCGAAGCGTCGGTTCCAGGCGAGCTGCGAACGCACGGGCGCTTCTACGACTACGAATCCAAGTACGAGGACGAAGCGACCCAGTTGATCATTCCGGCCGAGGTCAGCCAGGCCGAGTCCGACAGAATCCGGGGGCTGGCCGTCCAGGCCTTTCGTATTCACGATGGATCGGGGCTCGCGCGGGTCGATTTCCTCAAGCGGCGCGGCGACGGCGAGCTCTTCATCAACGAGCTGAACAGCCTACCCGGCTTCACGGACGTCTCGATGTATCCGAAGCTATGGGAGGCAACGGGAGTCCCCTATTCGCAGCTGCTGGACCGACTGATCGACCTCGCGCTCGAGCGCCATGCGCGCAGATCCCGACTATTGACTCAACGCTGAGGCTCTTGACTCAACGCTGAGGCTCTTGACCCAACGCTGAGGCTCCCGACTCAACGCTCGAGCTCTTGTCCCGGCGCTGGAGGCTCCTGACCCGGCGCTAAAGCTCTCGGCCCAGCTCTACAGCTCCTGGCCCAGCGCTCGAGCTCTTGACCCGGCGCTGGGGGCTCCTGGCCCACCGCTGATGCTCCCGACCGGGCGCCGAAGGGATTTCGGCCGGGACCCTCGCGCGTCAGCTGGCCCCGGCCCCGGCTTCGCCCGCCCCGTCCTCCGCCCCGGCGTCATCCTCGCCTGCGCCCTCGCCCTCGCCCTCGGACTCTCCATCCCCGGCGTCATCCTCGTCTGCGCCCTCGCCCTCGCTCTCGGACTCTCCATCCCCGGCGTCATCCTCGTCTGCGCCCTCGCCGTCGGACTCTTCATCCGACTCCCCGCTCCTGTCGGCCGGGCG
>CBDUYG010000463.1:0-3650 GCA_965371385.1 uncultured Myxococcales bacterium
TCCCCGAGCTCGGGAGTCCACCAGGCATCGAGCTTGCGGGTCAGCCTCTCGAGCAGGGGGGGCCGGGCTCGGGCGAGGTTCTTCTTCTTGCGTGCCTTGCCCGAGAGATTGTAGAGCTCGGGCTTCTGCCTCTTGAATCGTTCGCGAAAGGGCAGGATCAGCTTCCACTCTTCATCGATCAGCCAGCGTGAACGAAGACTCGCTGCAGGGTTCTCCAGACTGAGGGCGACCGGCTCGTAGCTGGCGCCGTAGATCGTCTTGCGAGCCGCGACGGCCTTGGGATCGAGCAGATCGATCCCGGGCAGGGGGACCTCGGGCATGAGACCGGCGGCGGCGAGGATCGTCGGCGCCACGTCGATTACCGAGACATTGCGCTCGTCATCTCGGCCGGGCAGCGCGTGTCCGGGCCAGCGCAGAGCGAGGGGAGTCGTGACGCCCCCGATCCCCGCGCGGCGATACTCCGGGCTCGACTCGGGGTGTCCGGCCGCATCGCCCAGGAAGATCACCAGGGTCTGGGGAGCGAGTCCCAGGGACTCGACCTTGCCCAGGAGCTTTCCCACTCCCTCGTCGAAGGATTCACACATCGCCCAGTGGTAGGCGAGCTTGCGATCCTTCGTGAGCCCCGAGTAGTGGCTCAGCAGTCGCTTGAGAGGGCGGTGGGGAGGCTTGGGCATCATCGGGGCGTAGAGGATGAAGAAAGGCTTTCCCTGCTGCTGTGCCAGCTGCATGAAATCGAGCACGGGCTTCACGTGGGAGCGACCGGAGGGAAGGCCCGTGCCGTCGAGAGCTCCCATATCCGCGATCTCGCCCCGCGCGAGTCCGTGGCTGAATCCCGCACGCGAATGCTCGCCTTCCCACCAGCGGCCCGCTTGAAATCCGATGTAGCCGGCGCCCGCCAGCTGTGAGGCGATGCTCTGCACCACATCGAGATGGGCGATGTAGGCGTTGCGGTTCGCAGTCCAGCGTGGATCGGTCGAGCGCAGCTCATGGCTCAGTCCCTCGAGCTCCTTGGGGATGGGAGGCACGTCACTCACGATTCCGTGCTGGTGGGGGTAGAGGCCCGTGAGCAGACTCACGAGATTGGAGCGACTCTGATCGCTCACGAGATGCCCCCGGGTGAAGAGCCGCGACTCGGCGACGAGCCGATCCAACCGGGGCGTGCGCAGCTCTTCGTGCCCCATGAAGCCGTACTCGGAGCTCGCCTGATCGTCGGCGAGGATCAGTACGACGTTGGGCGGGGATGCATGGGCGGAATCGGCCAGCATCAGGAGCAGTGCCAGCAGCGATGCGATCCGTCCCATCATATTACTCACACAACCGCCTCGCATCGGCACGTCGGCGGTGGCGAGAGCGGGCGACGAGCACCACCAGGCCTGCGCCGACGAGCAGCCCGGTGCCGGGCTCGGGTATGGCCAGGATCGTCTCATAGAGCGCCGCCGCCGTAACCCCGTGACCGAAAAAGTTGAAGTGAACGCCGTCCGAGCGCGTGTGTACAGCGGGATCGATCAGATCGTAGAGATCCGGGCCGCAGATCAGGTTCGGAAACTCGACGCAGAACTCCTGGATCTCGTCGCGATATCCGGCCAGCAGCTCCCCTTGCGGCTTCCCGATGCTCTTCCTGCTGAGTGGGGGAGTCATCAAGACGATGGTCTCGACGCCCCATACAGACAGCTTGTAGACGAAGCGGCGCAGCTTCACACCATAGTTTGCGACCGGGAGTGCAGGGAACCGGGCACCACTCGAATCGTTCGAGCCGAGCAGGATGCTCGCGATGTCGGGAGGCTCGCCCGACAAGTCGATGTCGAACGAAGCGACTCGCTCCCACTCGGCCAGCGTCCAGCCGCCCCGCCCGATGTTCTCGACCGCATAGTCGCCTCCGAGCCAGTTCTCGAGCAGAGACCCGTAGATACGATCCGGGGGAGGACTGTTGCGCGGCGCGGGCAGGGTGAGGGAGTCACCGATCAGCAGAACGTCGATCGGGGTCGCCTGGGATGGGGAGGCTGGAACGATGAGCAGAAGTACGATCACGAGGCAGACCGTTGCCCCACCTACGGCTTGGGAACTCGCACGCTGCATGATGATATAAAGTGGGCGCGAGGCCCCGCTTCGTGTCAGAAAATCGTCCTCGGGAGCGGAATTGATCCGAATCGGGCTTCGACGGGAGCGTAGAGTCGCGCTGCCGCGACGAGGAAACCGCCCGCCCGGTTACGCGGTGTCCACCGTCCCTCTCGGCCCTGACCCGCGCGAAGCCACACTCTCGCGCTATCGTGGCCGATGGGATGAGTTCGAGCAAGGATACGCCTTCGAGTGCGCGGCCGCCGGGCTGCGGACGACCCGTCAGGAATCGTACGACGTTCCCTCATCGGGCAGCACGGCTCGCTGGAGTGCTGGCGCTCGGACTCGCACTTCCGCTCGCGTGTGCGAGCCTCGACGGCCCCTCCACTCCAGCGACGGCGGCGACCGAGACCGAGGCCGGCCGCATCTCCCAGCGCGCAGAGACCCTGCTCGAATCCGCTCGCGATCTCGAGCCCGAGATCACATCGCTGCTGAGCCGGCTCGCCGCCCTCGAGCAGGCCGAGCTGGTCGGCCTCGATCATCGATTCAAGACGAAGGAGTCCGCCGAGCGCAAGCTTCGCAAGATGCTCGCCAGGGACCCTCGCCTCGACATCGCCCGGGCCGACACCAGGGACTCGCTCCGTTACACCTGGCTCCTCGAAGACGATCCCGCCGGGCACTACGTCGCAGCCATCCGGCGCAGCCTCGCCAGGCTCGCGCAGGCGGGACACGAGACGATCTCCGTCGCCAACTACTGGCCGAGGGGCGACTCGTACTCCGGCGTCAACTGCAAGCTCGAGCCCCCGAGCGGCCCGATCTGGGAGCTTCAATTCCAGACCGGAGCCTCACTGAAGGTCCAGCACGACACCCACGACCTCTACGAGCAACTGAGAGACCCCGCGACCCCTCTCGAGGAGCGGCAGCGGATCTACGACACCATGACCGAGCGCTGGGAGTCGGTACCGATCCCCACCGGCGCCCTCGAGCCCGACGCCCTCGACCCGACGGAGCGAATCCTCGAGTGGCCGCGGCCGATTTCGGGCGGCTCTGGATGGTCGGCGAACTCTCTCGCCTTCAGTCCGCCCGCTTCAGCGTATTTTCGTCGGTGTGGGCGAACTTCTTCCCGTAGATGTCCAGATGAGAGGTCTCCGCGTAATGGAGCTCATCTCCCGCAAGGGTGACCTTGTTCTCGAAGGCCAGGGTGCTCGCGTTGTCGCGCATGAAGGGGGATTGGATGATTCCCCAGTCGGGGTCGCCGAGCTTTGCCGCGACCTCGAGGACGATCTGCTTCGCGTTCGCGTCTGCGGCGAAGGATCCGCCCGCGAGGCAGCACACCGCTCTCGGAATATTGACCGAGTGCATCACCGTCCCGGACGCCGAATCCCAGAGCCAGTATCCGATCTGGTGGTGAAAGACTTCGTCGTTGGATTTTCGCTTCACCACCTGGAGATAGGGGACGATCGATAGCGTCTGCGATTCCGCGTTGGTGACGTCTCCGCCGGCCTCGAAGGTAATGGTCTCGTAGTATGGATTCTCCTCGGTGCCATCCGGCTCGGGCGAGATATCCATGCCCTTGTCGCCCTTCCAGGTGCCGA
>CBDUYG010000464.1:0-3649 GCA_965371385.1 uncultured Myxococcales bacterium
TTCACCAGCTTCTTGGTGATCCGCACGGAGACGGGACCGTTGGCGCCGATCCGGGCCAGTAGCTCCTCCGAGGCCTCGAGCAGCCGCTCATCCGGAACCACGTGGTCCACCAGCCCCCACTCGGCCGCCCTCGCCGCGCCGATGCGGTCACAGGTCATGATCCACTCCTTGGCGCGCGACGATCCGATGAGGTGCGTCAGTCGCGGCGAGCAGCCCCAGGTGAAGAAGAAGCCGATGTTGGTCTCGGGCAGACCGAAATCCGCGCTCTCGGCGGCGAAGCGAAAATCGCAGGCCATGATCAGCGCCACACCCGCACCGAGGCAGATCCCGTTCACGGCGGCGATCGTCACCTGCTCGAGCTGCTCGATACTGCGCAGCATATCGTGACCGGCAAACTGCCCGAAGCGCGCTGCGTCCTCGACCGAAATGCGCCCCGAGCCACCGCCCTCCCCCGTGTCCATGCCGCTCACGTCCGCTCCCGAGCTGAAGGCGCGACCCTGCCCGGTAAAGACCACGAAGCGGGTCTCCTGGTCGGTTCGCAGCTCGCGACAGAGCGCGGTCAGATCGTTCACCATCTGCGGCGTGACCGCGTTCAACTTCTCGGGGCGATTCAGGCGGACGACCAACGTCTCGCCCCTGCGCTCCAGCTCCAGCGTCTCGTAGCTCATCGGATCCTCCATGCGGGGTTCCGATACACTGTCCCAGACGCCGGATGCGTGTCAATGGAGATGGCTCGTCCGCCTTGTCGCCTTCGATCTCGAGTGAACACGGTGCGACTTCGTGCCCCGCTTACATGACCCCGCCCATCGCACTATCCTGCGCCCCGGGGCAGCTCGATTCCTGGAAGCGGCCCGGCAACACGAGATTCTGGAGTGACGCGCGTGTTCCACACTGCGATCTGCGATCTGCTCGGCATAGAGCACCCGATCCTGCAGGGTGCAATGCAGGGAGCAGGCGGCCCGCAGCTGGTCGCCGCCGTCTGCGAAGCCGGCGGGCTGGGCGTGTTGCCGACCTTCGGCGGAACCGAGAAGCAGCTGCGCAGCGACATCGAGCAGACGCGCAAGCTCACCGACCGACCCTTCGGTGTGAACATCACGCCGATGGGCCGCGCATTTACTGAGACGCGCGCGAAGATCGCCATCGAGCTCGGCGTGCCGATCGTGACGACAGGACGGGGCGATCCGGGCTCGTCGATCGTCGCCGAGCTGAAGCGGGCCGGTATCGTGGTCGTCCCGGTGGTGCCCAGCGTCGAGCACGCGCTCCGCGTAGAGGATGAGGGCGCCGACGCGATCGTCGCCTCGGGCTGCGAGGCGGGTGGGCACGTCGGCACGGTCTCGACGCTTCCGCTCGTACCGCAGGTGGTCGACGCGGTGAACGTTCCCGTCGTGGCCGCAGGCGGCTTCGCCGACGGACGCGGCTTCCTTGCGGCGCTCGCGCTCGGAGCCTGCGGGATGCAGCTCGGCACGCGCCTGATCTGCTCGCTCGAGAGCGAGGCCCCGCCGGGCTTCAAGCAGCGCGTGATCGAGGCCTCCGAGACCGACACCCTGGTGACCGCGGTGCTCACGGGCAAGACCGTACGCACCATCGGCACGCCGGGCATCCGTGAGTACGAGGCCTCTCGCCTGGCCGGCGCCGACAAGGCAGAGCTCGCCGTGCTGCAGCGAAGCATCCGCACGGCAGCCCATTCCGGGCGGCGCGAGGACCATCCCGCGGTGGCGGGGCAGATCAGCGGCATGGTGCGCGAGATCCTTCCGGTGCGCGAGATCATCGACGGGATCCTCGCCGACGCCCGCGCGCTTGCTACGCGACTCGATCGGTTGGCTTATGGCGCGGAGCAGGCCGGCTGATGGCCCAGGATCGCAAGCGCGTCGATAGCGTGCGGCTGCAGGACATGGCCTACGCGCACCGCCGGAGCGCCGTACTGCACGCGGCGCTCGAGCTCGGCCTGTTCACGCAGATCTCCCAGCATGCGCAGTCGCTCGGCGAAATCGCCCGCGCACTCGAGCTGACGGAGATCAACGCCGACCGACTGCTCACCGCCTGCGCGGCGCTCGGCCTGGTCGTGCGCGACGGCGATCACTTCCGCAACGCCGAGGACGTCGAGCGTTTCCTCGTCGAGGGAGAGAAGAGCTATGCGGGTCCATGGCTGCAGACGATCGCCAAGGAGCGCAAGCGCTGGCTGGGTCTCGACGAGGCCCTGCGCCGCACGGACTCACCGCATGTGCTGGGAATGTACGAGACCTACAGCGTGGAGCAGGCGCGCGCGCTCCACGAGGCCACCTACAGCATCGGCATGGGAGCCGGACGCCGCTTTGTACGCCAGTGCGACCTCGCAGGGCGCCGGCTGATACTCGATCTGGGCGGCGGCTCGGGCTGCTACAGCATCTGCGCGGCCAACGCCTATCCGGAGCTTCGCGCGATCGTCTTCGACCTGCCGCCGGTCGCCGTGGTAGCCGAAGAGTTCATCGCCAGGCACGGCCTCGCCGACCGCATCCAGGCCGTGGGTGGAGACTTCATCGCCGACGATCTGCCGAGCGGCGCCGACGTGGCGATCATGGCCAGCAATCTCCCGCAGTACGGCCCCGAGCTCATACGGAAGGTGGTGGCTCGGGTCTACGACGCATTGGCTCCAGGAGGCGAGATGCACCTGATCGGAGAGACACTGCGGCCCGAGAAGGACGGCCCACCGGGACCCGCGCTCTGGGGTCTCTCCGAGGCCCTCGACAACAGTACCGGCGTCGCGCATTCCGAGCGCGAGGTCGTCGACTATCTGGAGCAGGCCGGCTTCAGCGAAGTCACGGTGAACGAGTTCGTGCCGGGATCTCTCACTCGTGTGTGTGGAATCAAGAAGGGGGGCTGATGGAACCGATCCGCCAACTCGAGCAACCGAACGACTCTCATCGGAGCCGGGAGGGAGTCGGAGATTCGAGCACCGAGGAGGCCCGCCCATGACCGAAGCAAGCCCGCCGCCCCGCGATAGTGTGGGATATATCGAGAGAACGCGACGGCTCTACGCCTCGCAGCCGCCATATCAGTGGGCCATCCACGATCCGGAGATCGAGCCGCCGCCCTGGGTCCCGATCGACGGCCCGCTCGAAGAGAAGCGAGTCGCCCTCATCTCATCGGGCGGAGCGCATCTCGCAGAGCAGGAGCCCTTCCACTTTCGCAACGATCTCACGCATCGGGAGATCCCTCTCGATGCGGATCCCAGCGAGCTGCGGATCGCGCACTTCGGCTACGACACGAGCGACGCGAAGCGAGACTCCGCTTGCGTGCTGCCCCTGCGCGCGCTTCGTGAGCTTGCCTCCGCGGGCGAGATCGGCAGCGTCGTCGATCCCGCGCTCTCGTTCATGGGCGGGATCTACTCTCAGCGCCTCGTGCGTGAGGAGGTTGCGCCACGCTTCCGGGACTTCGTACTGCGCGAGCAGGCGAACCTGGTCCTGCTGGTCCCCGTCTGACCCATCTGCCATCAGTCCGTGGGACTGATCGCAAGGGAGATCGAGGCCGCAGGTGTGCCGACGATCTCGATGACCTCGGCCTGGGACATCACGGCGGCGGTGGGGCCGCCCCGTTCGGTCTTCGTCCATCATCCACTCGGTCACACGACCGGCAGACCCGGGGACCCCGAAGGCCAGCGAGCCATCGTGAG
>CBDUYG010000465.1:0-3645 GCA_965371385.1 uncultured Myxococcales bacterium
GCGATGCTCGAGAAGCTGGCCGAGATCGATCGCCTGCTCGACGAGGCCGAGGCCGGCGGCGGGGCCGAGTCCCACGCGCGCCTCGCGAAGCGCGGAAAACTGCCGGTACGCGAGCGCATCTCCCTCGCCCTCGATCCCGACAGCCCCTTCCTCGAGATCAGCCCCCTCGCCGGCTACAACTCCGACTACGCGATCGGCGGCGGGGCCGTGCTGGGGATCGGCGTCATCGCCGGCACCGAGTGCGTGATCTTCGCCAACGATCCGACCGTGCTCGGCGGCGCCCTCACTCCCTACGTCGCCAAGAAGTGGATGCGCGCCCTCGAGATCGCCCGGGACAACCGCATCCCCTACGTGAGCTTCGTCGAGTCGGCCGGCGCAGATCTGCGCATGGATGGCGGCGGAGACGAAAAGAAGAAGCGCCGCCCCGCCAAGGTCAACCACTTCGCCGAGTCGGGCCGCTTCTTCTACGAGATGATCGAGCTCTCGAAGCTCGAGATACCGACCGTCTGCGTGGTGTTCGGCTCCTCGACGGCGGGCGGCGCATATCAGCCGGGAATGTCGGACTACAACGTCGTCATCAAGGAGCAGTCGAAGATCTTCCTGGCCGGTCCGCCCCTCGTGAAGATGGCGACCGGCGAAGAATCCGATGCCGAGTCCCTCGGCGGCGCCCAGATGCACGCCGAGGTATCGGGGCTCGGGGAATATCTCGCCGAGGACGAGCGCGATGCCTTGCGTCTGTGCCGGGAGGTGGTCTCGCACCTCAACTGGCGTAAGTCCGGCCCGCCCGCGAGCCTCCGCCCCGATGAGCCCGTGTACGACCCCGAAGAGCTGCTCGGCATCGTGAGCCCGGATCTTCGCCGACCGATCGAGATCCGGGACGTGATCGCCCGTATCGTCGATGGCTCCCGCCTCGAAGAATTCAAGCCCCGTTACGGCGAGACCCTCGTATGCGGCTGGGCTTCGATCGACGGCTACCCGATCGGCGTCGTGGCGAACAATGGCGTCATCTACCCCGAGTCGGCCGAAAAGGGGGCCCACTTCGTCCAGCTCTGCAACCAGATCGACGTGCCCCTGCTCTTCCTCCAGAACATCACGGGGTTCATGGTGGGGCGCGACTTCGAGCGCGCCGGCATCATCAAGAAGGGCTCCCAGCTCATCAACGCGGTCACGAATTCCACTGTGCCTCACTTCACGGTGATCGTGGGCGCCTCCTACGGGGCGGGCACCTACGCGATGTCGGGACGGGCCTACAACAATCGCTTCACCTTCATCTGGCCGACGGCCAAGATCGCCGTGATGGGCCCGAAACAGATCGCGGGAGTGATGTCGATCGTTCGGCGCGGGCAGGCGGCGCGGAAGGGCCTTCCCTTCGACGAAGAGGCCGACGCGAATCTCGTCGCCGCCGTCGAGGCCATCCAGGAGAAGGGCTCCCTGGCCCTCGAGGCATCGGGGGCGATCAGCGACGACGGGATCATCGATCCACGAGACACTCGCACGGTGCTCGGGATCTGCCTTTCGGTGGTGCGTAATACGCCCGTCGAAGGCACGGACGGATACGGGGTATTTCGGCTGTGACCATCAAGACGCTGCTCGTTGCAAATCGGGGAGAGATCGCACGGCGCGTGATGCGCAGCGCCCGCGACATGGGGATCCGCTGCGTCGCCGTCTACGTCGATGCCGACGCCGATGCGCCTTTCGTGAGCGACGCCGACGAAGCCGTGCGGTTGCCGGGCTCCTACCTCGACGGCAAGGCGATCCTCGATGCGGCTCGCGCAACCGCATCCGAGGCGATCCACCCGGGCTACGGCTTCCTGTCGGAGAACGCGACCTTCGCGGCCGACGTGATCGCGGCCGGGCTCGCGTGGGTGGGGCCCTCCCCCGCTGCGATCGAGCGTATGGGCGACAAGCTCGCCGCCAAGGCGCTCGCCGATGAGTCCAAGGTGCCGACCCTTCCGGGCGCCGAAGATCCAGGCGACGCCGACTCGCTGGGGTATCCCCTCCTCGTCAAAGCAGCGGCCGGCGGCGGGGGCAAGGGGATGCGAATCGTCGAATCCGCCGACGCTCTCAGCGACGCGATCACCTCGGCAAAGCGCGAGGCCTTGAGCGGCTTCGGCGACGATCGCGTCTTCCTCGAGCGCTATGTCGCGCGGGCTCGCCACATCGAGATCCAGATCCTGGGGGACGCTCACGGCAACCTGGTCCATCTCGGCGAACGCGAATGCTCGATCCAGCGCCGTCATCAGAAGATCATCGAGGAGTCTCCCTCACCGCGCGTCGACGCCGCCCTGCGCGGGCAGATGGGAGAGGCCGCGCTTCGGCTCGCCCGGGCGCTCGGATACGAATCCGCGGGCACCGTCGAGTTCCTGTTGGACGACGACTCGGGGGAGTTCTTCTTCCTCGAGGTCAACACCCGCCTGCAGGTCGAGCACCCCGTCAGCGAGGCGGTCACTGGCATCGACCTCGTGCGTGAGCAGCTTCGCATCGCGGCCGGAGAGCCCCTGGGCTACACGCAGGACGAGGTCTCGTTCAGCGGCGCCGCGATCGAGGCACGCCTCTATGCCGAGTCTCCCGCAGAGGACTTCCTGCCCGCGACGGGCAACCTCATCGCCTTCGAGCCCGCCGCCTCACCCGAGGTGCGATGGGACTCCGGAGTGGTCACGGGATCCGTGATCGGGACCGAGTTCGATCCGATGCTCGCCAAGGTGATCGCATTCGCGCCGACTCGCAGCGAGGCTGCGGGACGGCTCGCATTGGCGCTCGAGCGCATGCACCTCGGTGGCGTCACGACGAACCGCGACTTCCTGGCCGCCACCCTGCGGACACCGGAGTTTCTCGCCGGCGATACGACGACGGATTTCATCGAGCGGGTCGCTCCCGATCGCACCCTCGAGCTCTCGGATGACGACCTCGAACGGGCCGCTCGCACGGCTGCGCTCTGGCTCCAGGGAGTGAATCGCGCCGACGCGCAGGTGCTGCGCTCGGCGCCCGCGATCTGGCGCAACGCACGACTTCCGGAGCAGCATCTCGAGTTCCTCTGCGGGGAACGCGAGCTGAGTGTCGGCTACCGCACCACGCGAGACGGGCTCTTCCGCTTCGGAGATGATTGCCTGGCGCAGATCCACTCGTGGAGCCGGGAGGAGATCGACGTCGAGATCGACGGCCGGCGCAGTCGTTCGCGCATCACCCGGACGGGCGATCGAATCCTGCTCCAAGTGGCTCGCGGCGATCTCGAGCTGGTGCTGCGTCCCCGTTTCGAGATCCCCGGCTCCGAAGAGACGACCGGCGGCCTGGTGGCGCGCATGCCGGGCAAGGTGATCGAGCTACGAGTCAGTGTCGGAGACTCCGTCGCGGCCGGGGACACTCTTCTCATCCTCGAAGCCATGAAGATGGAACACCCGATGACCGCACCCGAAGACGGGGTGGTGAGTGAGGTGCGGGTCACGGTTGGCGAGCAGGTGGAGAACGGAGCGGTGCTTCTGGTCGTCGAGCCCGCCGGTGAGGAGGATGCCGGCGACGCGGCCGGGGGTGGCGCGGAGTAGAGCGACGGCGGCGTGATGAAGCGCCTGCGGCGTGGCGGAAGAGCCCGCGGCTGAGGAGGGTGCCGGCGACGCGGTCGCTGCTGGCGCGGGGTAGAGCATCGGCGGA
>CBDUYG010000466.1:0-3644 GCA_965371385.1 uncultured Myxococcales bacterium
ACGTTCGTTCCCTCGGCGGGGGCGATCCTCGCCGATTGGGGTGCCGACGTGATCAAGGTCGAACATCCGGTCACCGGTGACGGCCAGCGGGGACTGCTCCAGGTCGGTGGTCAGAGCAATGAAGGCAACATCAACTTCCTGATGGAGCACTCGAACCGCGGCAAGCGCAGCATCGGGATCGACATCCTGAAGCCGGAGGGTCGCGAGATCCTCTATGAAATCGCCCGGCAGAGCGACGTCTTTCTGACCAACTTCCTGCCCGGCGCGCGTGAGCGCCTGAAGATCGACGTCGACGACATTCGCAAGGTCAACCGCAAGATCATCTACGTGCGCGGGACGGCCCACGGGGCAAAGGGCCCGGAGAGCCACAAAGGGGGATACGACTCGACGGATTACTGGGCGCGAAGCGGCAGCGGAATGGGCCAGCGCGGCCCGAGCGAGATGCCCGCGATGCAGCCCGGTCCGGGCTACGGAGATTCGATCGGGGGCATGACGATCGCCGGCGGAATCTCCGCGGCGCTCTTCGCCCGGGAACGCACGGGAGAGGCGCCGATCGTCGACATCTCCCTACTTGGCACGGGGCTCTGGGCGATGGGCGCGACGCTGGCGGGATCGATGCTCGCGAGCAGCACGGGAGGCTCGGGCGGCGGGATGGTGGGAGCAAAGTTCCTCAACCCCCTCGTCGGGATCTACCGCGCCAAGGGCGGCGGAACGATGATGCTGACGATGCTCCAGGGGCACCACTACTGGGCCGATACGGTCGAGCAACTCGGGCGCCCCGAGCTGGCCGAGGATCCCCGATTCGCGACCCCCGAGGCCTTCAACGAGAACTCCGACGCGGCTCGGGAGGTGCTCGCCGAGATCTTCGAGACCGCGACCCTGGAGGAGTGGCGCGACAGCCTCGGCCAGATGAAGGGACAGTGGGGCCCCTTCCAGACCACGGGACAGATCCCGAGCGATCCCCAGGTGATCGCGAACGATCTCATCCGGGAGGTGGAGATCGGAGACGGATCGACCTTCCGGCTGGTCGCGAATCCGGTGCAGTTCGATGAGACGCCGCCGGAGCTGCGCAAGGGACCGGAGCACGCCCAGGACACAGAGGCGGTGCTGCTCGACATGGGCGTCGCCTGGGAGAGGATCGAAGAGCTGAAGGCGCTCGGAGCGATCAACTGAGCGGGCTCGGGGAGACACCGCGGGATCCGGCAGCCGGACGCGCCGCGAGGGGAGATTTGCGTTGAAGGCTCATGCACCCCGGCGCCCTGCGCCGGGCAAGCGTCTGCGCCTTCGTTCGCGCGCGCTCGCCCTCCTGGTCTTCGCCCTCACGAGCGGCTCCCTCGCCTGCATGACGATCTCCAGCCCGCCGATCTTTCCCACCCCGTTCCAGATCATCGCCCATCGGGGTGCGTCTGCGTACGCTCCCGAGAACACCCTGCCCGCCTTCGAGAAGGCTCTGGAGCTCGGGGCGTTCGAGGTCGAACTCGACGTCCAGCTCTCGAACGATGACGGGGTCATCGTGTTTCACGACAGGACCCTCGACGAGAAGACGCGCGCGAGTGGGTCCGTTGGCGACCGCACCCTCGCCGAGCTCGAGCGAATCGAGATCGGCAGCTGGTTCGATCGCACTCATCCCCGCGTCGTCGCCAGCGGGCGGCGCTACACCGGGACCCGCCTGGTCTCCCTGCGCAATGTATTCAAGCGCTTCGGCCGCGAGCTCTTCTACCACATCGAGCTCAAGTCCCCGGACGTCGCCCTTCCGATGAAGACCCTCGATCTCATCAAGGCCGCCGGGCTCCGGGAGCGGGTTCGCATCACCTCGTTTCAATTCGAGCAGCTACAGCGGACGCGTGGATTGAACGACGACGTCCCCATCTGCCTGCTGGTCCACGACAAGAAGCGTCTGCGCAAGGATGCGAGGAAGGGGGACGTCACCCTGCTCTCCCAGCAGAAGCGCTGGATCAACCGCGCAAGGAAGGAGAAGTTCGACCAGGTCGGCTTCCCCGCCGAGGAGATCACGCAGGAGCTGGTCGCCTACGCGAGCAGGCGCGGGCTTCTACTGCGGGCCTACCGGGTGAGCGGCGACGAAGACATGGAGCACGCCATTCAATCCGGCGCCCACGGGATGACGACGAACTGGCCCGATCGCCTGATCCGGAGAATGGTCGAGGAGATGGGGAGCAGCGGGGATCTCTCGAGCGCTCAGGGCCGGCAGCGCTGATCCGACGGCCACGGCTCCTGGCCCGAATCATTCATGCCGGCCCGGGGCGGGAGCCTGCGCGGCAGATGGAAGCGCCCCACGCGCCCGCGCGGGGCGCTGGAGACGACCGACTCCCCGGTCACTCGGAATCCCGGACGACCTCGATCGGTGGAATTCCCGCCTCGCCGAGCACCGCGGCGGCCACCAGCCGCGGAACGTACTCCATCGTCTCGGTGGGCAGGAGCTTGCGCTCGACCAGGGCCCAGTAGGAGCGATCGAGCCGCGGGTCGTCGAGCTTCTTGAGCGCACGCCGCATTCCATTCTCTCCCTTGTTGTAGGAGGCGATCGCGAGCAGGAGCGCATCGCCTCCGAACTCGAACGCAAGATCCCGCAGGTAGCGCGCCGCGGCCTGGGTCGATTTGCGTGGATCCTTGCGCTCGTCGATGCTCCCGCTGACCTTCAACCCATACGCGCGTGCGGTCGTCGGAATGAACTGCCACAGCCCTACCGCGCCCGCCTTGCTGCGAATGTCCCGGTGATAGCCGCTCTCGATCATCGACAGGTAGCGCAGAGCCTTGGGAACCTTGGCCGCCTCGAGCTCCATCTCCATCATCTCGCGGAAAGGTTCGCCGCGGGCGAGGGACTCCGTCACCCAGTCCCGGCGCCGATCCGCGAGCATCCGGAGCTGCTCTTCCACGGCGACGTAGAACTCCTCGGGGATATCGCGTGGATCCTGCCAGAGCTCCATCAAGATGCGTACGGCCCACTCTCGCACGCAGAGGTCGAGGTCGCGCGCGGCGATCTCCTCGAGCCGACAGGGTCCGTGACGGGTCGTGGGCAGCGCGGATGGCTGCTCTTCGAGCTGCTTCTCGGTCAGGGGCAGAGGCTCGGGCAGGGGCACGTCGATCGCGTAGATCTGGGAGAGCTCGAAGGAGTCGCCAAGGCGCCCCTCGAGCAGGACGAAGGCCGCGGCGCGGGCCTCGGTTGTCGACTTGCCTTCGAAATAGCCTCTGTCGGAGAGGTAGGCCACCGCGTTGCTCACCTTGCGCTTCGCGCCCGCAACGTCTCCCGCTTCGAAGAGATCCCGGCCCTCGCCCGCGATCTCGGTCGCCGTGTCGAGCGTGGGATCCCCCGCCCCTACCGGTCGAAAAATGAACCCGGCGATCGCCAGCGCAACGACCGCCACGAGAGCCAGCGCCATTTTGATGACGGGGGTGAAGGCGGATCCCTCCTCGTAGGAGAGCTGTACGCCGTTTCCCAGGTCGATGACGTCGCCGAATTCGAGCAGCACCGGGGCCTCGATGCGTTCCTTGTTGACCCGAGTCCCGTTCGAGCTGCCCAGATCCGAGACCCAGTCACCGTCCTCGGTAGGCTGGATCATGGCATGGCGGCGGGAGATCTGGGGATTGTCGAGGAAATAGTCGGCCTGAGGATCGCGGCCGATGACCAG
>CBDUYG010000467.1:0-3641 GCA_965371385.1 uncultured Myxococcales bacterium
CGCTCGACCCACGGCGTGAACTGCACGGGATCGTGCAGCTGGAACATCCACGTCAAGGGAGGGATCGTCACCTGGGAAACCCAGGCGACCGACTATCCGCGCACGCGGCCCGACCTGCCAGATCACGAACCCCGGGGCTGCGCCCGGGGAGCGAGCGCGTCGTGGTATCTCTACAGTGCCCAGCGCGTCAAGGTGCCCCTGATCCGGAGGCGGCTCCTCGAACTCTGGCGCGAAGCGCGTGAGACGCTGGGGCCCGTCGAGGCGTGGCGCTCGATCGTCGAAGATCCCGAGCGCACCGCACGCTACAAGCCCTATCGCGGACGCGGCGGCTTCGTGCGCGCGAGCTGGGACGAAGTCAACGAGCTGATCGCCGCCGCCAACGTTCACACGATCCGCGAGTACGGCCCCGATCGCGTAGCGGGCTTCACGCCGATCCCGGCAATGTCGATGGTCTCCTATTCGGCGGGCTCGCGATACATCTCCCTGCTCGGCGGCACGATGCTGAGCTTCTACGACTGGTACGCCGACCTGCCTCCGGCCTCACCCCAGACCTGGGGCGAGCAGACGGACGTCCCCGAGAGCGCCGACTGGTACAACGCGGCGTTCATCATGGTGTGGGGCTCGAACGTCCCTCAGACGCGAACGCCGGACGCGCACTTCCTCACTGAGGTCCGCTACAAGGGCACGAAGACGGTGGTGGTCTCGCCGGATTACAGCGAGGCGTCGAAGTTTGCCGACCTGTGGGTCGCGCCGACCCAGGGCACGGACACCGCCCTCGCGATGGCGATCGGGCACGTGATCCTGAAGGAGTTTCACGTCCAGCGCGAGACGCCCTACTTCGCAGACTACTGCCGCGAGCTCACCGACATGCCGATGCTGGTGCGGCTCGAAGAGCGGGAAGGCCGCTTCATTCCCGGCCGATTCCTGCGCGCTTCGGACTTCGACGATCGGCTCGACCAGGAGAACAACCCCGACTGGAAGACCGTAGCCTTCGACGAGCTCAGCGATCAGGTCGTGGTACCGAGCGGAAGCATCGGCTTTCGTTGGGGCGAGGAGGGGCGCTGGAACCTCGAGGCGCGGGAGGCCCGGCAAGGCAAGGACGTACGCCTGCGCCTCAGCCTGGCTGCTGTAGAGCACGAAACCGCCAGCGTCGATCTCCCCTACTTCGGCGGAGCCGAGCACGCCCACTTCGAGAGCGCGCCGGCCGATCCGATCCAGGCCCGCAATCTGCCCGTGAAGCGTCTGCGGCTGGGTGGTGAGGACGTGCTCGTCACCACCGTGTACGACCTGATGATCGCCCACTACGGCGTCGACCGTGGGCTCGGGGATGACTCGGTCGCGAAGAGCTACGACGACGAGGCGCCCTATACCCCCGCCTGGGCCGAGAGGATCACCGGAGTTCCGCGCGATCAGATCATCGCGATCGCACGCGAGTTCGCCGAGACGGCCGAGAAGACCGAGGGCCGCTCCCTCGTGATCATCGGCGCCGGGGTCAACCACTGGTTCCACAACGACATGATGTACCGCGCCGTCATCAACATGCTGATGATGTGCGGCTGCATCGGGAAATCCGGCGGCGGCTGGGCCCACTACGTGGGACAGGAGAAGCTGCGGCCCCAGGCCGGCTGGCTCCCCCTCGCCTTCGGACTCGATTGGGTACGACCGCCTCGTCAGATGAACGCCACGTCGTACTGGTATGCCCATACGAATCAGTGGCGCTACGAGAAGATCGGCGCCGAAGAGCTGATTTCGCCAACGGCGCCCGAGGGCGACTGGACGGGCAGCATCATGGACTACAACGTGCGCTCGATTCGCATGGGCTGGCTACCCAGCTCGCCCCAGCTCGAGCGCAATCCCCTCGGTCTGCATGCCGAGGCGGAGGCGGCCGGACGCGAGATCGGCGAGCACGTCGCACGCTCGCTCGAAGAAGGCAGCTTGCGCATGTCGGCAGAGGATCCCGACGACCCCCGCAATCACCCGCGCAACCTCTTCGTCTGGCGCTCGAACCTGCTCGGCTCGAGCGCGAAGGGGCACGAGTACTTCCTCAAGCACCTCCTAGGCGCCGCGCACGGCATCCAGAACGAAGATCTCGGTGGCGAAGCGGATCGTCGTCCCGAAGAGGTCGTGTGGCACGAGGATGCGCCGGAGGGGAAGCTCGACCTCCTCGTCACAATCGACTTCCGCATGTCGAGCACCTGCATGTACTCCGACATCGTGCTCCCGACGGCGACCTGGTACGAGAAGAACGACCTCTCGACCACGGACATGCACCCCTTCATCCATCCCCTCACCAGTGCGGTCGATCCGGTCTGGGAATGCCGTAGCGACTGGGACATTTTCAAGGGCTTCGCGAAGGCCTTCTCGAAGGCGAGCGAGGGGCAACTCGGCGTCGAAAAGGACGTCGTGCTGGTTCCGCTCCTGCATGACTCGCCCGCCGAGCTGGGCCAGCCCGTCGATGTGCGCGACTGGAAGCGCGGCGAGTGCGCCGCGATTCCCGGCAAGACGATGCCCGCAGTCGTCACCGTCGAACGCGATTATCCCAACACCTACCGCCGCTTCACCTCCCTCGGCCCGCTGATGGACAGCCTCGGCAATGGCACCAAAGGGTTGGAGTGGGAGACGGGAGAGGAGGTCGAGCTCCTGAAGCGGCTCAACGGTGTCGTGAGCGAGCCGGGAGTCGGGGAGGGCCGGCCGAGGATCGAAACCGACGTGCACGCCTGCGAGACGATCCTCGCCCTGGCGCCGGAGACGAACGGCAAGGTGGCCGTGCGAAGCTGGGAGGCACTCTCGCGCAAGACCGGCCTGCCCCACTCCCAGCTCGCGAAGGGCCGCGAAGCCGAGGCGATCCGCTTCGACGATATCGTGGCTCAGCCGCGCAAGGTCATCACGGCACCCACCTGGAGCGGGCTCGAATCCGACGAGGTGAGCTACACGGGCAGCTACACGAACGTCCACCAGCGGATCCCATGGCGCACCCTGAGCGGACGTCAGCACGTCTATCAGGATCACCAGTGGATGCGCGCCTTCGGCGAGAGCCTGGCGACCTACCGCCCGCCCCTCGATACCCGCAGCCTCGAGCGCATCAGCGATGTGCCCGACAACGGGAATCCCGGTCTGGCGCTCAACTTCCTCACCCCACACCAGAAGTGGGGCATCCACAGCTCCTTCAGCGACACGACCCCCATGCTCACCCTTTCCCGGGGCGGCCCCTGCATCTGGCTCAGTGAGGACGACGCAAAGAAGCTCGAGATCGAGGACAACGACTGGATCGAGGCCTACAACGCCAACGGCGCACTCACCGCGCGGGCGATCGTGAGCCAGCGCGTGAAGCCCGGCAGCGCGATGATGTACCACTCCCAGGACAAGATCGTGAACTCCCCGGGCGCCGAGAGCACCGGGACCCGGGGCATCCACAACTCGGTCTCGCGCATCATCATGAAGCCGACGCACATGATCGGCGGCTACGCCCACCTGAGCTACGGCTTCAACTACTACGGAACCGTCGGAGCCAATCGCGACGAGTTCGTGATCATCCGCAAGGTGAGCCGGCTCGACTGGCTCGACGGGCGCGGCCCGCAGCCCATTCCCGGGAGCGGCTCATACCTCGCTGGGGGCTCTTCCTCCGCTGAGGGCTCTTCCTC
>CBDUYG010000468.1:0-3633 GCA_965371385.1 uncultured Myxococcales bacterium
CAGGACATGTTCGATCGCATTGCTCCCCGCTACGACCTCCTCAACCGGCTCGTGAGCGTCGGCCTCGATCAGGGTTGGCGCCGCCGGGCGCTCGACCTCATCCGCGTGGGCCCCGGGGATCGGCTCGTGGATCTCGCCTGCGGGACGGGGGATCTCAGCGAGCAGGCGAGCGCACGCGGCGCCGAGGTGGTGGGGATGGACTTTGCCCTCCAGATGCTGCGCGGAGCCCGGTCGCGGGGCATCGCGGCCTCGCTGGTGCAAGCCGATGCCGCGGCGTTGCCCCTGGCCGACGCGGGGATCGACGTCGTGACCTGCGGCTTCGCCCTGCGAAACTTCGTATCCCTACCCGAGGTGTTCGGCGAGATTTCGCGGATCCTCAAGCCAGGGGGCCGAATCGCCTTCATCGAAGTCGATCGCCCCTCGTCGGCGCTCGTGCGCTTCGGCCACTCGCTCTATTTTGACCGCTTCGTGCCCTTTCTCGGGAGTCTGCTTTCGGACCGCGACGCCTATCGCTACCTGCCGGAATCGACTGCCTACCTCCCACCCCCGGAGGAGCTCCTGGCGATGCTCGCCAAGCAGGGCTTCACCCGGGTCGAGAAGCGGCGCCTGCTGCTGGGTGCCGCCCAGATCATCACGGGCATCAAGGAATGATACGTGGACCGTTGATTGGGTCGGACGCACTACCGGCACCACCGGCAGCTCAGGGCGGTCCGGGGTCGTTCGGGTCGGCCAGAGTGAGCGCTGGAGCTCGAGACCCATTCCCCGGTCCACCTCCAAGGAACGGAGCGAGGATATGAGGGGCACTCTCCAGGCGAGCTGGCGTGACGCCGTGGCTGCGCTGCACGCTCGGGCGACCGAGACCGGACGTACTCGTTGGCTGGCCCTTCGCTGGCGCTCTCCGGCCGCCGACCCCCTGGCGATCTTCAACGAGAAAGACAGCGGGGATGGCTTCTTCTGGCAAGCGCCGGATGCGTCCTTCGCCATCGCCGGGCTGGGTGTCGCCCATGCGATCGAGGTCTCGGGAGGGGGCCGATTCAGCGAGGCCTCGGTTCGCAGCCGCGAGCTCTTCACGGATCTCGAGGTCTGCGAACTCGATGGCGGCGGGCCGACGCCCGAGGTCGATGCCGGGGCGCCCGTGGTCGTTCGGGGTCCGCTGCTGGTGGGTGGCTTCGCGTTCTACGAGGACGAGCCCCCGGCCGAGAGTTCCTGGCACGAGTTCGGCGCGGGCCGACTCGTCCTGCCGGAGCTACTCGTAGTCGCGAACGAGCAAGGCGCCGAGTGCACTTCGTGCCACGCGATTCCCGCCGACCGCAAGCTCGACTCCATCCAGCGAGAGGTCGGGCTGCAGCTCGAGCGGGCCCGAGCGAGGGCTCTCCGCCGGCTGCCCCCGGAAGCCCAGTGGCAGGGCGACCCGAGCCACGGCTGCTCCGACGTGCTGCTCGACGCCCTGTGCGACGACGAGACGGGCCCCGAGTATCGGGTGCGATCCGATCGCCCCCACTCCCGTTATTGCGGCGACGTCGAAGCCGCCCTGGCGGACATCGCCGCCGGCAAGCTGAGCAAGGTCGTGTTGGGGCGCTCTCTCGAGGTGATCCACGACGGCCGCTTCGATCTGGCGCACTTCATCGGGAGTCTTCGTTCTACCTATCCGTCGTGCGTCACCCTCGCCGTCAGACGGGGAGATCGTTGCTTCGTCTCGGCGACACCCGAGCGCCTCGTCTCCCTTGCCGCCGGACACGTCGCGACCGCCGCCGTTGCGGGCTCGGCCGCGCGTGGCCGAAGCCCGGAGGAGGAGGAGGGCCTGGGCCGCTTCCTGCTCGAGAGCGAAAAGGAGAGAGCCGAGCACGATCTCGTGAGGCGCGCGATCGTTTCGGGACTGAAGGACGTCTGCGGCGAGATCGACGGCCCGAAGGCTCCCCGGCTGCTTCGGCTCGAAGGAATCCAGCACCTCGAGACACCGCTTCGGGGTGAGCTCCTCGCCGATCAGCGCGAACGCGTCGGCATCCTCGAGCTGGTGAATCGGCTCCACCCCACGCCGGCCGTTGCGGGAACTCCATCCCCGGTGGCGGTCGACTGGCTCGCGCGACACGAGGGCCTCGATCGCGGCTGGTACACGGGTCCGGTGGGGTACCTGGACGCTCGCGGCGATGGGGAGTTTCGCGTGGCCCTGCGTTCGGGGCTGCTGCGCGGCGGTGAAGCGCGGCTCTATGCCGGCGCCGGGATCGTCGCCGGCTCGAAGCCCGATCAGGAGCTGGCCGAGACGCGCCTCAAGCTGCGCGCGCTGCTGGCTCCGCTGACGGAGATCTAGCCGTGAACGTCTCGTCTGCACCCAACTCCGTATACGCCTTTTGCGCGGCCTTCTTCGAGGAACTCGTCCGCAGTGGCGTCTCGCACGCCTGCGTGTCTCCCGGCTCACGCTCGGCGCCTCTTGCCATCAGCGCAGCGCATACGGAGGGAATGCGTGCATGGTCGCATCTGGACGAACGTTCCGCCGCGTTCTTTGCCCTCGGTCTCGCGAAGGCAATCCGCTCGCCGGTGGCCCTGATCGCGACCTCGGGTACGGCTCCGGCCAACTACCTGCCTGCCGTCATCGAAGCCCACTACGCGGGTGTGCCCCTGGTCGTACTGAGCGCAGACCGACCCCCCGAGCTGCGCGAGTGGGGCGCCGGGCAGACGATCGATCAGCTGGGGCTCTACGGCTCTCACGTACACTTCTTTGCCGAGCTCCCGATTCCCGATGCCGGCGGGCCTGCCCTGCGATACGCCCGGGCCCTGGCGTGTCGCGCCGTGGCGGAGGCCCAGGGACCTGCGCCCGGACCGGTGCATCTCAACTGGCCGTTGCGCGAGCCGCTGGCACCGGATGAAGATGAAGAGGCGCGAGGTGTGGGCTGGGCCGAGGGGGACTCCCTGGCCGAGTCCGGGCGCGAAGCGGAGACGCAGATCCCCTTCACCCGGGTCGACGCAGGCGAAGCCGTGCCTTCGATCGATGAGATCTCGCACCTGATCGATCTCGTGCGCGAGTATCCCTGCGGCTTGATCGTATGCGGTCCGCAGGATGATGAGCCCGGCCTGCCCGAAGCCATCACGCGCCTGGCCAAGCTCGCCGGCTGGCCCGTGTGGGCCGAGCCGACCTCCCAGCTGCGAGCGGGGAGTCACGTGCGAGACGCCCCGATCCTCGCCTGCGGCGATCTGCTCATGCGCAGTCCGAGCTTCGCTGCTGCACACCCACCCCAGATCGTGCTGCGCTTCGGTGGCACGCCGGTCAGCAAGGCCTACCGCCTGTGGCTCGAGGCGGCGCCACCGCGCCACCTCGTGCTCGTCGATGCGGCGGGAGCGTGGAACGAACCGAGCCACCTGGCATCGCGCCTGCTCGCGGTCGATCCGCTCGTCTTCTGCGAGCAGCTGGCCGATTCCCTCGACGCATGCGGAATGGAGTCGCGCAGTAGCGATTGGCTGGAGTCGTTCGCGCGGGCAGATGAGCAGGTCGATCATCATCTGGAGAGTGTGCTCGGCGCGGAGCCTCGCCTCTTCGAGCCCCGGGCCACGCGCGATCTCTGCAAGCTTCTGCCCGAAGGTGCGCTCCTCTACGTCTCCAACAGCATGCCGGTGCGCGACCTCGACGCCTTCATGGCG
>CBDUYG010000469.1:0-3627 GCA_965371385.1 uncultured Myxococcales bacterium
CTCAGGCCGCGGCCTGACGCGCTCCGATCAAGCCCTTCACCGCGTCCGCGATCCCATCCACGCTCAGGGGATACATCGGGAACATCTCGGAGATGATTCGCGCTGTGCGGGTACTCTGCCAGATCTTCTGCGGGTCGGGATTGACCCAGACCGTGCGCAGGAAGTGCTGATCGATTCGCTTGAGCCACTCGATCCCCGGCGTCTTCGACTCGAGGCGGGGGTTGATGTTGCCCCGGGGTGAGAGCAGCTCGGAGGGATGCATCGAAGCGTCTCCGACGATCATCACCTTCCAGCGTTCGTCGAGGCGGCGCAGGAGATCTCCGGTGGGAATGGAGTTCTTCCGCGTGAGTCGCGCATCGGCGCCGAGCAGCTCGTAGATGCAGTTGTGGAAGTAGTAGGCCTTGAATTCGCGCACACCACGCTCCTCGTGAAGGGCAGTGAGGAGGCGACTCATCGGCTCGTAGTAGGGATCCATCGTGCCGCCGACGTCCATCAGCAGGAGCAGGCGCACGTTGTTCCTGCGCTCGGGGCGGAAGACGAGCTCGATCTCGCCGGCGTTCCTGCACGTCTCGTCGATCGTTTCGTCGAGGTCGAGCTCGGTGACGGGCCCCGTGCGCGTGAGCTGCCGCAGCCGCTTGAGGGCCAGCTTCATGTTGCGCAGGTCGAGGGTCGAATCCGTGCGGTACTCCTCGAAACGGCGATCCTCCGCCACCTTCATCGCCGAGCGGTTCTTGCTCTTGCCCCCGACCCGGATGCCGGTGGGATGCTCCCCGCCATGACCGAAGGGAGAGCGGCCGCCCGTCCCGACCCACTTGCCACCGCCATCGTGACGCTCGTCCTGCTCCTCGAGGGTCTCGAGGAATCGCCGCATCAGCTCGTCGTTGGTCAGATGCTCGAGCATCGCGCGCTGCTCTTCGGTGAGCTCCTGGAAGTTCTTGGGGTCATTGAGCCACTCGAGGACTTCATCCTCGATCGAGAGCTCGCCCTCCACTCCCTGGTAGATGCGGCCGAAGACCCGGTCGAAGGAGTCGTAGTAGGTCTCACTCTTGATCAGGCAGGCCCGGGAGAGGTTGTAGAAGCGCAGCAGATCGGAGCCGTGGAGGTTCTGGGAGAGCGCATCCATCAGCATGCGCCACTCCTGGAGGCCGACGGGGACACCCTCGTCGCGCAATCCGTAGAAGAGATCGAGGAACATGCCCTAACTCCGCCTCGCTCGACGTACTCGGCTCATCATCACCACCCGCTGCCTCTCTCCGCGTGTCCGCGCCGTCACCGACGATAGGTCGTACCTCTTACCGGTCGTCCCTCTACTGGTTGTATTTCGGACCGAGCTCACTCCACTCGCTCGGCATCCGCCCGCCCTCGTCCGAGTAGCGCGCGAGCGCCTCGGTATCCTGCTCGTTCTTCAGAAGCGAGCCGAGGAAGGGAATCTGCTCCTCCACCTGCTGCTGCGTGATGCCTGAGCGCAGCAGGGCGGAGATCCAGTCGATCAGCTCCGAGGTCGAGGGCTTCTTGCGCAGCTCGTTCTGACCGCGAAGCCAGTAGAACTTGATGAGCACCTGGTCGAGGAGCGTCACGTCGAGGTTCGGGTGATGGACGTCGATGATCTTCTTCATCAGGTCGCGATCCGGAAACTCGATGAAGTGGAAGACACAACGTCGCAAGAAGGCGTCGGGCAGCTCCTTCTCGTTGTTCGAGGTGATGATCACGACCGGCCGCTGCTGGGCCTTGACCTCATCGCCGGTCTCGAGGACGTTGAAGCGCATCTCGTCGAGCTCGAGCAGGATATCGTTCGGGAACTCGAGGTCGGCCTTGTCGATCTCGTCGATCAGGAGCACGTGGCGCTGCTCCGCGGAGAAGACCCGGCCGAGGGGGCCGAGCCTGATGTAGGAGCGGATGTCGGACACGTTGCCATCGCCGAAGCGGGCATCATTGAGGCGCTGCACCGTGTCATATACGTAGAGCCCGTCGGTGGCCCTCGAGGTCGACTTGATATGCCACGAATCCATCGGCATACCGAGGCCCTCGGCCACATGTCGGGCCAGCAGGGTCTTGCCGGTGCCGGGCTCGCCCTTGATCAGCAGCGGGCGCTCGAGGGCGATCGCACAGTTGACGGCATCGATGAGGGGGCCCGAAACCACGTAGCCGCTCGTGCCGGTGAATTGATTGAAATCCGGTATATGGGACATCTCCGAGGACACTCCTTCGCTCTTCAGTGCTGCGATCTCGCGAGCGGTCGCACGCGCAATCTCGTGGGAAATCCGGCGCGGGGACGGGCCGCCGACGGCCGGGAGAATAGCGGGAAGAAGGGGGGATTTCCGCCCCGGAAATACTGCATGACTGGAAGTCACTTCGAGCTGAGACCCGGTCGAGGCCAGCCACCGGCAATTCAACCACCCTCGGAGCGTCCGAAGCTCGGCCACCAGAGCTGGTAGAGCGAGGTCGAGATCATGAAACCCGACGAAACCGCATAGCCGAAGCCCCCGAGCAGGGTCAGGTAGGCTGCGGCCGGAACCCACTTCGTCGCCCACCATGAGAAGACGTCGACGCAGATGAACACATAGGGCGCCGCTACGGCGGCAACCCGAAGCGAGTTCGGGACGCCCGTCGCGTGCACGAAGATGAGGCAGACGAAGAAGAAGATGAATGCGATACCGAAGAGGTGGATGTGGGAGACCCGCGCCAGCGTCGGTACCGTGGCACCTTCGTCGATCTGCGAAACCGACTTGATTCCCTCATAGGTTCGGTACTCGACCAGCCCGGGCACCGTGCCGTGGCAACGGGTGCAGTTCGAGGCGACGACCTCGCGGATCTGCGATTGCCACCCTTCGAGCGGTGCTCCCATGCGCACCCACTTGATGATCGCGGCGCGGTCCTCCTCCGAAGCCATGAGCTTCATCGAGCCCTGTAGCTTCGCCTCGATTCGGCTGCCTTCGCGATTGCCATAGTAGCTGTACACAATATCGTCCAGCGAGAGGCCGAACCTTCCATCCGCCATTCCGTGCGTCAGAAGAATCTGGGCGAAGGACATCAGGAGACCGAGCCCGATGACGACCAGGTAGCCGGTGAAGAGGGCTCGCAGTGCGGGATCGGCTTGTGAGAGCGGCGCCCCCCAACGAACGCCGCTAGAAGCGTGACTCCCAACCATTCGCATTCTCTCCCCGGCACCAGGGGTGCAGCGAGCCCCGATCCGGCTGCCGAGGAGACCGCTCCGTCTCCGCCCTTGCCGCCAACGCACGGGCCACCGACTTCGATCGAATCCTCCAGGCACAGACTCACGATCCAAGGGCCTGGTTCGATCAGCGGACCTCGAGCTTCCAGCTCCGCTCGGCCAGGCGATGCCCGTCCGCCACGATCAGGAGCGTCGCCTGATATCTCCCGGGCTCGAGGCTCTTCGTCGCATCGACTCGATGCCGGCTCGCGTACTGGCCGGCGGGGCGTTTTTCGGAGACGACCGTCTCCCGGAACAGCCGGGTACCGTCCTGGCGTACTTCGACGATCTCGTCGATCTGTGTGATCTCGCCGGGGCGACCCGGAGTGACGTCGACTCGCACGTTGTAGCCGGCCGCCTGGGCAAAGAGTCCTTTGCGTCGCATCCTCTCGTGGGAGTCGAACGCGACGATGCGC
>CBDUYG010000470.1:0-3624 GCA_965371385.1 uncultured Myxococcales bacterium
CTCGATACGATCGCTCGCGCGGCCGCCTTCGCATCGACATGCGTCGCGACCCGCATCGCGGCTCCGCCATGGCTCGACTCCAGGGTGCGCATCACTCCGCCTTCGATCGTGGGGATGATGCGCAGCTCTTCGAAGTCGAGCAGCTCCGGCTCGATCAGCGCGAGAACCGTCAGGGGATCGTGAAGGAAGCCCTCGTTGTCGTCCGCGAGCGTGCCCCCCATCGCGCTGAAGATTCTCCGCTGTACGGGGGACCAGATCTTCACCTGCTCGGCGAGAACAGGGCCCAGGGGCTCTGCGAGGGCGAGGTCCGCGAGATCTCGACTGTTCATCCAGGTTCGGAGTGTGACGTCGGCCGTGACGAGAGTGGTGGGGAAGCCCGCTCCCAGCACCGCGACGCTCGAGTCGGGATCCGAGCAGAGGTTGTAGTCGACGCCCGGCGGGCACGAGAAGTCCCCGATCTGCACTTCGCGGATGTGCCCGCCCATGATCGTGATGCCTCCGACCCGCTGGGGAAGCTCGGGATCGAGCGCGAGGGCTCGGGCGAGGTTGGTCATCGGCCCGATCAGGACTACCTCGAGCCCCGGGATCTCGCGCGCCGCTCGCACGATCCGCTCGGCCGCGCCCTCGTCCGAGACCCGGGCCTTCGTTCCCTCGGGTACGCAGCTCTCTTCGTGGCCGAACCAGACGAAGCGCCCCGGATCGCGCAGGATCGGCGCACTCTCCCCCGCGCAGACGTCGATCTCCGTTCGCCCCGCGATCTCGAGCAGTCCCGCCGCGATACGCGCACGTACGCGGGTGTCGCCGCACACCGTCGTGACGGCCTCGAGGGAGATCGCCTCGGGGGAGGCGAGAATCAACGCGAGCGCGAGCGCATCATCGACGTCACTCCCGATATCGGTATCGAGCAAGATGGGGCGGGGTGAGGAGTCGGTCGTCATGCGGGAAGAGAAGCCCGGATCGATTCGCGGGGCAAGGCGCCGACGTGATCGCTCGCAGACCCGAGGGCTCGGCGGCCCCGTCCCGCCTCTTCGCGCAGCGGGCTAGAGCGTCGCGAGATAGTCGACCGTTTTCTCGAGTCGTTGGCGGTATTCGTCGAGGTCGATCTCCATCCTCGCCATGCCGGTCTCCATCGCCGCTTGTGCAACGGCGGGGGAGACGCTGAGCAGAACCCGCGGGTCGAAGGGCTTCGGGATGATGTAGCCGGGGCCGAAGGTGAAGTCCTCGCCCGGGTACGCGTGCCGAACGGCGTCCGGGACCTCTTCGCCCCGCTGGGCGAGCTCGGCGAGAGCCTGCACGGCGGCCTGCTTCATCGCTTCGTTGATGCCCGTCGCGCGGACGTCGAGCGCGCCTCGGAAGATGAAGGGGAAGCCGAGAACGTTGTTCACCTGGTTGGGATAGTCGGAGCGCCCGGTCGCGCAGATCGCATCCTGGCGGACCGCCGCGACGTCATGGGGCGTGATCTCGGGGTCGGGGTTCGCCATCGCAAAGATGATTGGGCTCGCCGCCATCGACTCGACCATTTCCTTGGTCATCAGGCCCGCGGCCGAGAGACCGACGAAAACGTCCGCGCCCTCCAGGGCGTCCTCGAGAGTTCTCGCGTCGGTCTTGACCGCGAACTCTTCCTTGTAACGGTTCATCCCCTCGCTGCGGCCCTTGTAGATCACCCCCCGGCTATCGCACATGAGAAGGTGCTTGCTCTTGACCCCGAATTCCTTGTAGAGCTTCGAGCACGCAATCGCCGCGGCGCCCGCGCCCGACACCACGATCTTCGTCTTCGACATCTCGCGCCCCGTCAGCTCCACGGCATTGAGGAGCGCAGCGGCCGAGATGATCGCCGTTCCGTGCTGGTCGTCGTGGAAGACCGGAATGTCGAGCTTCTCTTTCAGTCGCTGCTCGATGATGAAGCACTCGGGCGCCCGGATGTCCTCGAGGTTGATCCCCCCAAAGGTCGGCGCGATCAGCTCGCAGGTGCGGATCACCTCTTCGGGATCCTCGCTGTTGATCTCGATATCGAAGACGTCGATATCGGCGAAGCGCTTGAAGAGAACCCCCTTGCCCTCCATCACGGGCTTGCCCGCCAGGGCACCGATGTTCCCCAGCCCGAGCACAGCGGTCCCGTTGGTGATGACGGCGACCAGGTTGCCCTTGGAGGTGTAGCGGTAGGCCGCTTCGGGATTGAGTTGGATCTCCTTGCAGGGCTCGGCGACCCCGGGCGTGTAGGCGAGGGAGAGGTCGTCGGCCGTGACCGTCGGTTTGGTCGGAACGACCTTGATCTTTCCGGGTCGTCCTTCGGAGTGATAGGCGAGTGCCCGCTCTTTCAAGCCCACGTGGAACCCTTCCCCGGCCGCCTGATGGGATCGAGGCGACTATCTCTTCGAATTCCGCTTTCCCGATCGGCCCTGGCGGCCGCGGTCATGCGATCGAGATCGCCGCGGAACCGATTTACCAATATCTCCAGGGGGTTTCGAAAGCGCCGGAGTCTATCAGATCGCGACTCACCCGGTTTCCCGGTCGGTAGGGGAACCCATCGTCCGTTCGCGAGGTTGCGAATGGGTTGAAGGCGATTCCCTACGGCGGACGAAGATACACGGAGCCGCCTGGGGAACCAATGTTTTATTCGCCCCATGGAAGGATTTATCGAGCGGCCGAGTCGGATTCTCGCTCGATTGGCGCGCAGCCCGCATCTGGAACCGCTGCGGGACGGGAGGGTTTCTTCCGCGACCTACCGCAACGCGCCACGAGCCCCGCGCCGAATGACTCCGGGACCGCTATGCCGGGCGCCCCAGCATCTCGGACAACCGGTCTGCGGCCTCGACGACCGCCGGCACAGCCTCGCGCACCAGCACGTCGGGGTCGAGCCGGAAGCGGGGCCCCGAGATCGAGAGGGCAGCGCGCAGCTGACCATCGCCGTCGAAGACCGGAGCCGCGGCACAACAGAGGCCGATCTCGCACTCCTCGACGTCGAGGGCCGAGCCCTGCACCGCCACCATGCTCAAGTGCTCGAAGAATTTGTCTCGGTCCGTGATCGTCTGTGGCGTACGGGCTCGCAGCCCGCCAACCGACACCTGCTCCCGATCGAAGCGCTCCCGCGTGCGCTCATCCCCACACCCGAGCAATACCTTGCCCATGGCGGTGCAATGGGGAGGCAGACGACGCCCGACGCGGGAGGCCGTGAGGACCAGCTGTGCCGGCTGCTCCCCGTCGAGATGGACCACCTCGTAGTTCTGCAGGACAGCGATGTGAGCCGACTCGTTCGTCGCGCGAACCATCTCCTCGAGAATCGGCCGCGCGCATGCGAGTAGGGTATTGCCGCGCGCAAAGGCCCGACCCAGCTCGAGACAGCGGGGACCGAGGCGATAGAGGTCACTGCCGGAACTCTGCTCGATATAGCCCCGCTCCTCCAGCGTGGCGAGAAGCCGGAAAGCGTTGTTCTTGTGAAGGTCCAGGCGGCGAGAGAGGTCACTGACCCCGACCTCGTCCTCGCTGTAGAAGACCTCCAGGACTCGCAGGGCATTTCTGACGGTCTGAATGGAATAATCGCTCTTGGATTTGGTCATTGAATGTGCAGCTCTTCCATGCGTTGGGGGTTCGCAGGCAAATGCTCTTCTCTTGGCTTGGCTTCTC
>CBDUYG010000471.1:0-3621 GCA_965371385.1 uncultured Myxococcales bacterium
GAAGAGCGAGTTGTCCGGATGAGGGGCACCGACCGCATCGCCGCCTTCGTGGTTTCCCACGCCGGTCTGCTCGCCTGTGCGCTCGCCGGGCTGACTCTCTTCTTCGCCTACCCGATCGTCAACACGATCCTCACGCCCCTCGGCGCACCGCTTCCCGGCCCGATCGTGCGCTTCGAGAGCAACGCGACGGACCTCTATCCCGACCACCCCTTCATTCACGTCCAGCGCAAATTCGAAGGCCTCTTCGGAAACGCCTCCCACGTGGCGATCGCGCTGGTCGTCGAGGAAGCCTCCATCTTCAACCCCGAGACCCTCGCCAAGCTGAAGCGGATCAGCGAGCGACTCGACGGGCGCGGCTTCGACAGCCACGAAGCCGAGCGCCAGGACGCCCTGATGGAGCAGTTCGAAAGCGGCGCAGCCATGGATTGGAGCGAGCTGCGAAGGCAGCTCGATCGTCGCTTTCCCACGTACCCGGTGAATCACGATCAGACCCGATCCCTCACGCATCACACGACCCGGGTGATCGAATCGGTGGATTCGAGCGGACTCGCGACGGTCAAGACCCTGATGATCGAGGTGCCGGAGACGGATGAAGAAGCGCTGGCGCTGCGGAATCGCGTTTTTGACCTGGCGCCGGAGCTGATCGGACAGCTCGTGACCGAGGACGAGAAGGCCGCCCTCGTGAGCGTGCAGTTCGTGACCGATCGGCTCGACAATGTCCGAACCCATCGATCGGTTTCGCAGCACATCCAGGACATCGTCGAGAGCGAAGAGGATGAGAACCATCGCGTCTACGCGGTGGGGGAACCCGTCGTCGTGGGCTGGGTGATGCGCCACTCGTGGCAGATCGGCGCCTCGATCGGCGCCTCTCTCGTGCTGATCTTCGTCCTCCTATGGGCCTACTTCCGGCGACCGCACGGCGTCGCGATCCCCATGGTGGCTGCCGGCGTCACGGTCGTCTGGGGCCTCGGGTTCGTAGGCTGGATGGACCTCGCCCTCGATCCCCTGATCCTGGTGATCCCCATGATCATCACCGCCCGAGCGATCTCCCACACCGTGCAAATGGCCGAACGCTTCTTCGAGGAGTACGAGCGCCTGAGTCCCGATGCTCGCGACGCCAATGAGGCCAAGCGCGCCGCCGCCCAGGCCGCGATGGCCGAGCTGATCGTCCCGGGAACCCTGGGCATCATCACCGACGTCGCGGGGCTGCTCGTGATCCTCGTGACGACGATCCCCCAGATGCGCGCCCTCGGCATCACGGGAGCGTTCTGGGTCGCTTCGATCATCTTCACCGTCGAACTCCTGCATCCGGTGCTCATCTGCCTGCTCCCCGCTCCCAGGCAATCACGAAACGAACCACCCCGAATCATGCTGAGATTCACCGCTGCGCTCGCCAACATCGCGACGGATCCAGTTGGACGTCGCATCATCGCTCTCTCCACGATCGCGATCCTGTGCCTCGCCTCCTACGTGGCGCTCTTCCACTCGGTGATCGGAGAGTCGCGTCCCGGCACCGCACTCTTCTGGCCCGATCACCCCGTCAACCAGGCGATATCGGTGATCGGAGAGAGCTTCGGCGGCGCCGATACCCTGGTGATCTACGCCGACGGAGATCGTGACCACTCGGCCGAAGACGTCAAGACGATGGAGAGCTTCGAGGCCCTCGAGCGCAGGCTGCGCGCTTACACCGGGGCGACTCGCTCGGTCTCGCTGATCGACCTGGTCCGTGGCGTCAATCAGGCGTTTCGAAACGGAGATCCGATCTTCAGCATGCTGAGCGATGCCCTGGTATTCACATACTGGGCGAGGATCTCTGGATCACCGGGAGCGATCCGGCCCCTGGTGACGGACGATGGACGCGCGTCGTCTCTCGTGATGTTCTATCCCGACCACAAGGGCGAGACAATCCGCCGAGCCGTCGCGGTCGCCCGGAATTACATCGACGAGAACCCGATCGGTGAGCTGACGATCCGCCTCGAAAAGAACCATGGCGACCCCAATCAATCCGTTTTTCACCCAGAGCGCCTCGAGGACCTGCTCTACTACACCCTCGGCCCGCTGCTCCCGACCCGCGCCCATACCCTGCGCATCCTGCGCCGCACCGCAGAAGGCTATGAGCTCGACCCGATCGGCAGCGCGGCCCTCGACGGGGCACCCGACTGGGCCGAGTTCTTCCGTGAGGAGGCCCTCTTCGCTTACGGCGAGGCCGAGGCGAACGCGATCCACGGGCGGGTCTTCACCTGGCCCGAATACCTCGTGGACTGGCAGCTCGCCGACGTGGACGAGTGGTGGGAAGACGAGGAGATGGGTCTGCGCGCAGTGGTGATCGGGCGGCGGGCACTGATCGTCCAGGATCTGCGTTCCCGGGACAAGACGCCCACGTATCAACCGAGTCAGTCCTTCACGCGGGGTGTCGAGCTCGTCCTGGCCGGAGGATCGATGGGAATGCTCGCCGCGGTGAACGAGGAGGTGGAGCGCGGGCACATCGCGAACATCTCCCTCATCTTCCTGGTGATCTTCGTGCTCCACTCCCTCACCTACCGCTCCCTCGGGAGCGGCGCGATCATCCTGCTCCAGATCGCGACGGCGACGATGCTCTCGCTGGCCTACATGGCCGTCCGGGGCGTCGGGCTCGACATCCACACCCTGCCCGTACAGGCCGTGGGAGTGGGGATCGGAGTCGACTACGCGATCTACATCGTCGACCGCATCCGGCAGGAGTACCTCCGAACGGGAGACGTCGACGAAGCGATCCGAATCGCGATCACGACCACGGGCATGGCGGTGACGTTTACTGCGACGACCGTGGTCGGTGGCATCTTCTTCTGGATCTTCGCAAGCCTTCGCTTTCAGGCGGAGATGGCCCAGCTCCTCATCGTACTGATGGTCATCAACATGATCGGGGCAATCACGGTGGTGCCGGCCTTTTATGGAATCTTCCGGCCGGGCGCCATTGGCAGGGAGAAGCGAATTCCAGCAGACCCCGGACTCTCATAGCGGCTCGTACGAGAGTCGGAGAATGTCCGGGGCGCCACTGGCCCCACAATCTCGAAAAGCGGAACCTCCGGGCATTCCAATGCAGTTCACATGCCTGCTAGCTGCACCATGCATGCGCATCGCGTAAGTGTGTGTCTCTGAACACACAATTGCGGATCAAGCCGAATCGGCCGTCTACCGTAGAGAGTGTGGTAGCCGCATGAGGCAAGGCTCTCATGTAGTCCCGTGTGAAGCTGCGGGAAAGAGTTCTCTGCGATGAAAATACGAGAGGCGATTATGTTCGGATCCACCCCCCCCAAGCGCGCCGGAAAGCCCGCGCCCATCACGATGAGAAATCGCTTCCGATCGCGGAGCCTGCAGGCTGCTGCCGCGAGCCTTGCAGCGACCGGCGCAGGGAGTGAGGCCGGCGCAACGATCATCAATGACTCCGGCAACGTAGGGGTGGGCGACACCCTGTCGATCGACGGCAACATCGAGAGTCAGTTCCAGGTCTTCTCGTCCAGCGGAATGGGCGGCACCGAGCTCTGGCTCCAGGCTGCAGACGGAATGGGGATGGACGATAGGATCGAGTTCTCGTTCATCGAGTTCGGCATGGGTATGGACAAGGCCCTCTACCTGAGCGCA
>CBDUYG010000472.1:0-3619 GCA_965371385.1 uncultured Myxococcales bacterium
TGGCACCACTGGCTCCCGGAGCCTTCCAATCGAACCTCTTTCTTCTGTCCGGAGGAACCTGGGCTCTCGCCTACCTGATCTTCATCCTCACGTACGCCCCCCTCCTCCTGCGGCCGCGAGTCGATGGACGGGCTGGCTGAGAGACCGAGCAGCGGGGAATCGGTGAAGGCGATCGATGAGAGCGATCAGTGCGCGTGTCCGTGCTCGAGTTCCTGCTCGCTGGCCTTGCGAACGACCTCGACCTGGATGTCGAAGTGCAGCGCGAATCCGGCCAGGGGCGCGTTGGCGTTCAAGGTGACGTGGGTGTCGCTGATCTCCTGCACGATCACATAGTGGGTGTGGCCCTCGGGACTCTGCGCCTCGAGCTGCATCCCGACCTGTAGATCCTCGACCCCCTCGAGCACGCTTCGCTCGACCTCTTGTATCAGCTCGGGATCCACGACCCCATAGCCATCCTCGGGCGGCACGATGACCTGGAACTGATCCCCCACCGACTTGCCCGCGATCTCGCGCTCGAGCCCGGGGACCAGCATTCCGGCACCGTGGAGATATTTGAGAGGATCCTTGCCGGTGGATGAATCGATTACCTCGCCCGAGTCGGACTTCAGCGTGTAGTGGATCTCGACGACGCACTGGTCTTCTACGATCACGGAGGATTCCCTATCGGCTTCTGGTTGGGGTTGGGGTCGGGGGTCGGGGGTCGGGGGCTGGAAGTCCAGGCGGACCGACCCGCTGCGCGCAGCGGGGTAACAGATCGGAAGCCGAGGCGACCCGTCTCCCGAGCGGGGTCTTCGGGAACGCGGGTCGGGGATCCGTACCGGCCGGGACGGGAGATGACTCCGCCAATCTCAGGCGGCCGGTTCCTGGAGGATCGCTCGGGTCATGCGAAGGTGGGTGACCTCGCGATCGAGGCATCCCGAGCAGATACCGTAATTTTCTTGCGAGTCTCGAACATGGTTGCGACTTGGATCCTGGCCACCGCGACACCACGAGCAGATGAACGTTCTGACCGAGTCATCAACTCGCAAAAGGCCTTCCGACCCGTCACCACCGCTCGAACTCGGATTCGATGTATTGATCATGTTTGTCAGTGTCGTCCTTCAGCAACTTTCTATTGGCTCTTGTCTCTTGGCACTTGGGCTTTCAATGCCGCTCCGGATGCGCCCTCGAAGCCGCCCTCCGAAGGCTCACTGCCGGCTTTCGCTTCGCCGTCTTCCTCGCCGCCCCTTCATCCCCGCGCCGCGAATAAACCGCCATTCTGATCTGGCGCGGGGCGACGAGTGTACCGACCCACAAGTGACACTCAAGCACCAAACGCGTGAAGTTGGGCCGAAGTTCTCGAGTCGAGGCGCGATACGAATGACGCACTGCGCAATAGACGGCCAGATTTCATGGACGACGACTCCGATCGAGTCACGATCGGAGTTCGATGGCCGGCGCAAAACCGGTGGCTCGCCCGCGCTCTTCATGCCGAGAAGTCGGCGCTTCGAGGGTCGCGCCTTCATGATGTCCGTCCGGTCCCGAAGGCGAGGGCTGGCTCAGAACCCACCAGCGGCCGCTCATCCATTGCGACGACTCGAGACGGGATTCATCCCCCCTCCCGGGCTCGGAGCCGGCGGATACGCGAAGGTTCGGCGATTCTCGTGGGATATCGCGCTCTTGCGAAGCCCTCTGGTGATCCGAGCGCTATTCCATCTGAGCCGAGTGTGACATATCCTCACACTATTCTTCGAGTAGGAGGTACGGAGCAGGTCGATGCGCGTACTCATCATCGCAACCAATCGCGAGCGATTCCCTTACGGGGTCGCCCCCGTCGGTGCTGCAAGCATCGTGAACACCCTGCGCAACGCCGGCTATGACGCAGAGTTCCTCGACCTCTATTTCGCCAAGAATGTGTCGGACTCGATCCGGCGCACGATCCTACGAATTCGGCCCGACGTCATCGGATTCTCGATCCGCAACCTCGACAACAGCTCGTTCATGGGCACTTCGACCTACGTCGAGGAGGCCCAGACGATCGTCGCCGAAGTTCGCAAGCACTCGGACGCGACCCTGGTTGCGGGAGGCCCCGCGGTCTCGATCGGATACGTCGACTTCCTCAAGTATATAGACGTCCCCTACGGGCTCGTCGGCGAGGGCGAGAAGAGCATCGTGATGTTCATGCGGGCGCTCGAGGGCACCGGGGACTTCGATACGATTCCCGGGCTACTCCGCTTCGAGGGCGAGCACGCCCTCGTGAATCCGCACAACATGGACCTCGCCCTCGAGAAGTGCGCGGTCAACGATCCGACTCCCATCGATTACAAGCGCTACTTCCGGGCCGGCGGCTATGTGGGGATCCAGACGAAACGCGGCTGCCCGTTCAAGTGCATCTTCTGCAACTATCCCGTGCTCGAGGGAACGAACTATCGGCTTCGCCCCCCGGAGCAATGCGTAGACGACATGGAGAAGGTCATCCGCGACACCGGCCGCCGGGACTTCTTCTTCGTCGATGGCGTCTTCAACCTTCCCGTCTGGCACGGCAAGGCGATCGCCGAGGAGCTGATCCGGCGCGACCTCAAGGTTCGCTGGATGGCCTACTGCAACCCCCTCGGATTCACCCGCGACCTGGCCGTCACCTACAAGCGCTCGGGCTGCGTCGGGGTCGAGCTCGGAGTCGACTCCGCGACGGACAAGATGCTCGAGAGCATGCAGAAGCCGCAGAAGTCGACGACCCTCGCCAAGACCTGCGACGCCCTCGAATATGCCGATCTCCCCTATGCGATCTTCATGCTCTTCGGGGGCCCCGGCGAAACCTGGGACGACATCGAAGAGACCCAGCGGGCCATCCGGGCCGCCGGCAATCCCAACGCCGTAATGGCCTCGATGGGAATTCGCGTCTTCCCCCAGACGACGATCGAGAAGATCGCGCTTGAGGAGGGCGTGATCAGCAGCGAAACCGATCTCCTCCAGCCCCAGTTCTATATATCGAGCGAGCTCGGCCCCATCGATGAGGTCCCGGACAAGCTCAATCGCCTGGCCTGCCAGGACCCCGCCTGGGCAACCCCCACCGACTGGAACAGCTGGGTGATCAAGAGCATCAACGTGCTCTCCCACCGCCTGCGCATGATGCCGAACTGGAAGCGCGTCGAAGATTACGGGAAGCACATGCGGCGGGGACCGGCGAAGTAGGGCGTACGGGCGGCTAGTTCGACCTCACTCAGCCCGTCTCCTTTGCATGTTCCTGCTGGGCGCGCCTCGCTTCGCCGGCGCGGCGGAGACGCTCGGCTGATTCCGCGTCGACTCGCGCGTAGCGCCGCTTCCACGACGCATCCTCGTCCCAGACAAAGGGGGTCTGGACGGTCGTGCGAGGGAGGCGGGCGGTCTCGAGGAGATCGAAGGCGTAGGCGACGATCTCGCGTTGCATCGCTCGATCCCCCGGCTTGCCACACGGATTACCAAGCGGAAAATCACTGAAGAGGAATCGCGGAACTCCGCACTCTTCGACGATGTCACGCGCGGAGCCGATGACGACGGTCGGGATTCCATTCTCTTCGAGCGTGCGCGCGACCAGACTCACGGTCTGGTGACAGACGGGTCAGAGCGGGACGAGCAGTGCGATATCGACGGCGTCTTCGCG
>CBDUYG010000473.1:0-3614 GCA_965371385.1 uncultured Myxococcales bacterium
CCTCGATGTGGATATTTTGCGGGGCGCTGGTCCGGCCCCAGGTCGTATTGTGACATGCTGGCGGACCTGCTCCCCGACCGCATCCAGAAGGAGGGGGGCGGCGATCTGCAGGTCGACGTCGTCAAGTATGGTTATGCGGGCGCGAGCGCCTGCCCGGACGATCCGCCCTCCCCGAACCCCGCGACCGATGAAGCCCGGCTCTTGAATCAAGTTCGTTGGGCAGCGAACCTGGAGCGCCCTCAGCGCTTTAGCGGCTATCCCGATGTGTCCGCCGACATCATGATCATCTCCTTCGGGAGCAACGACCACCACTCACTGCGGAGCCCCCCGGCCGTGCCGGTGCCCGAGCCCGACTGGTGGACCGACGAGCTCAAGGGGAAATGGCCTCGATCTCCTGAAGATGTGGTCGCCTGCTTCGATGTCGTCGACGATATCCGCCCGGATTCCCAGGCGGCCTACCGTGCCCGAGCTTATGTCGCTCTACCGCCTCCGGCGAATTCCTCGATTACCACCAGACCCATCGCCTCGCACAATGCGCATATGAGAGAGATCGGACGCCTCTTGCAGAAGAGGTTCTCGGAAGACATGCTGATCGACTTCTACGACATCGACAATGATGTCTACGATCCGGCCGAGTACGGTCGTGATTTCGATCAACGAAAGTATTTCTTCGGCAACGGACGAGACTCCATCCACTTCGATACCCAGGATGGACAGCCACTGCGTGCGGCGATCGTGCGAGACAAACTCTGCCAGGACGACGACCGGGATTGTGTCCGTGCTTCGGTCGACAACTGCCCGGGTGCGGGGAATCCGAAGCAGGAGGACGGCGACGGCGACGGGCTCGGCGATGCCTGTGACGATCGTGTCGACGCGGCGGAGCCCCAATCCGCGCGCTGACGACGATGATGATGACGACGATGATGGCGACGGCAGGATCCGCTCGACGATATCGACTCTCGCAGCCGCTCTCGGGCGATCAGCCCGCCAGCACCGCTCGCCCCACAACCTTCAGCTCCAGCACCGGCTTCACACCCTCGAAGATCGGCAGCACGCTCGCGTCCACGACATAGCGGCTGATCGGATACTCCTCGGCGTAGCCCCAACCGCCGTGCAGCAGCTGACCGTCGCGGCATACGTCCACGGCGACGTCGCATGCGAGGAGCTTGGCCTGGGCGGCGAGTGGTGAAGCGGCGCGCGGATCCTCGTCGAAGGCGCCGGCCGCCGCGTAGGTGATCGCGCGGGCGCCGGCGAGCTTCGCGGCCATGCGGCCCAGGTAGAACTGGGTGAGCTGGAAGTCGGAGATTGCCCGGCCGAACTGATCGCGATCGACGACGTACTTGGCCGTCTCCTCGAGGGCCGCCTGGGCGAGGCCGCAGGCCCGGCCACCGGTCTGCAGGCGACCCGCCGCGAAGCCCGCCATCTGGAGATAGAAGCCCTTTCCCTCACCGGCCTCTCCGCCGACGAGGTTCGCCGCCGGCACGAAGTAGTTCTCGAACTGGAGCGAGAAGGAGTGCATCCCGCGGTAGCCGGGGGTGGCGTCGGCCTTGCCCGACATCTTGCCGCCCGTCGCCTGCACGAACTCGAACTCGTGCCCGCGATCGACGTCCTTCGGGACGATGAAGAGCGAGAGGCCCTTCGCGCCCTTGCTCATGTCCGGGTCCGTACGGGCGAGCACGGCGAGCACGTTGGCGCGGCCCGCGAAGGTGCACCACGCCTTGGCGCCATTGAAGATCCAGCCCTCTTCGCCCCCCACCGTGGCGCGCTCGGCTCGGCACTTGACGCCCGCGACGTCACTCCCGATATCCGGCTCGGTGACCGAGATGCCGACCATCAGCTCACCCGAGGCCAATTTCGGTAGCCACTCCTGCTTCTGCTCCTCGCTGCCGCCGCCGAGCAGCGCCTTGGCGAGGATCTCGGGACGGGTGATGAGGGAGCCCGCTGCCGCGAGGGATCCGCGCGAGAGCTCCTCGGTGGTGAGGATCATGGCGAGGTTGCCCATCTCGATGCCGCCGTACTCCTCGGGGATCGAGAGACCGAAGAAGCCGAGCTCGCTCATCGACTCGATCAGCTCCTCGGGGATGAGGTCGTCGTTGCGGTGGATGTGCTCGGCTCGGGGGATGACCTCACCGAGCGCGAACTCGCGCACCTGGTCGCGGACCTGCTCGTGTGTCTCGTCGAGCGGGTAGTCGTTGGCGCCGCGAGTGTCGGCAACGTGGCGACCGATCTCGCGAAGCACGGCGTCACTCGTGGCCCTACGCACGAGCGCGCGGAGCGCCGCGGGGAAGTGAGCCTCGAGGGCTTCGTCCCCGATCCCCAGGTCGTCGGCCGCCGCGAAGAGACGCTCGGTCAGTCCGCTGACGAGATCACCGACCGCAGCAACCGCGGTCAGCTCCAGTATCGGAGTGCTGCGGCCCTCGCCCGCGACGGCCTCGATCGAGTGAATCACCTCCTGCGCCGCGACGGCCTGGGTGGCCGCGTAGGCGACTCGCGAGGTCAACACCTGGTGGTCGTCGATCTTGCGGCCACCCTCGGTGATCTTCTTCGCCCGGTCCACCGCGTCGGCGAGCAGCTCGCTTGCCGCGCCGAGGAGGGTCCTGGCGTCGTCCAGATTGGGTTTCGATTCGCTCATGATTCCAGATATCCCACCAACTCTTCGACCAGCGCCGGGCTGCCGAAAATCAAGTCCATTTTGCTTCCGGATCGACGCCGGGTGAAGCAGCGGCCCCCCGCCTCGGGCACCAGCAGCTGCGTCGCCGCCGCGTCCCACGGGTTGAGGTCCATGTCCACCATGACATCGACGCCACCTGTCACAACCTGCAAATGCCCGAAGGCATCGGTATAGCCGCGCAGCATTCCGATCTCGCGCGACATTCTCTCGAACATCCCGCGCTCTTCCGCCCGATCGAAGCAGTAGGGATCCCCGTGAGACACCAGCGCCTTTGCGAGATCCGTGGCCTGAGAGACCCGAACCGGACGATTACCCATGGGACCGCCCATGAAGCAGCCTCCGCCCTTCCATCCGACGACGCGCTCGCCGAGGGCGGGGAGGTCGATCAGGCCCATGACGGGCTCTGCCTCCTCATCGAGCAGCGCGATGATAGTCGAGAAGAGCGGGATGCCCCGGGAAAAAGCGATGGTTCCGTCGATCGGATCGATCACCCAGCTCGGCTCGCCCTCCCGCGCGCCGGGCTCCTCGCCGAACTCTTCGCCCAGGATCCCGAAGTCCGGAAAGGCCTCGCGCAGGGTCGATCGGATCACCTGCTCGGCGCTGCGATCGGCCTCGGTCACGGGAGAACCATCGGCCTTCAACTCGACCGCGACCGAGCGGAAGCGAGGCAGGATCTCCCGGCGTGCAAGATCGCTGGCAGTCTGGGCCACCTGGGCGGCTCTCTCGAGGGTGGAGGTTTTCACGGTCGCGGGCTCGGTCTGCGGCTCGAACAAGGGGAGGTTTTCACGGTCGCGGGCTCGATTTCCGGCTCATGGAAAGGCAGAGATCCTGTTTCGGGCCGGCCGGCGAGCGCGGGCCCGGGGCTTCGGGGCGGCCAGATCGTGGGGCATCGTCAGCGGCTGGGCAAGCTCCAGGCGACCGTAGCTGCGACTGCGCGTCAGTG
>CBDUYG010000474.1:0-3604 GCA_965371385.1 uncultured Myxococcales bacterium
CACTTTCTTACAGGCTGCGGAAGTTGGACCGGCGTGAGGGAGTCGCGTAGGGAAGTCGAGCGGTGCCGATCAGGAGTAGCCGAGGCTTTGTTTCAGCCTGTGCAGCGAGAACAGGCGCGGAATGCGTCTGGCGAGACCCATGCGGTAGCGGCGCTGCAGCGACGTTGCATCGACACTGCCGCAGTCATAGCCGAGCTCGGATGCGATCGCGATGCACTGGGCGTTCGCGGCGACACGCTCCCAGTCCAGGGGGAGATGCGTCTTCTTGTTCCAACGATCGACTCGCTCCCCCCGGCCGTCCATCAGCTCGGCTCGTTTCGGAAGCTCCATGAAGTCCAGTAGATCGCCCAGGGCGCTGTGACCGGAATCGAAGAGGTCCTCCATTCGGACCCTCATGAAGGCCGTGGAGGGGTGACGCTGCTCGAGCTCGCTCGCGTAGAGCTGCATCTCGGTCCACCAGAACAGGCATTTCTCATAGGCGGACATGCCCGGCCACGAAGCCGACAGATTCTCCTGGAACACGCCCGGACACTCCGGCGTGAGCTGGGCGAGGCGCGTGTAGGGGTCCTGACGAATGTGCGGTTGGTAGAAGTCATGCGTCGTCAGCGACAAGGCGGCGGGCACAGGGTGTCGCGTGAGATGGACGATTCGAACACCGGCCCCGAATTTTTCGATCAAGAGGGGGATGGCTGCATAACAGGGCCAGCCCGTTTCGACGTATGGCCGCTCGCGCACGGTGTCCTCGATGAACGAAACGTGTGCTGCAATCTCGGGAACCTCGAGCATCTCGCTCATGCGGTCGTAGGCGCGGAAGAATTGCGGCGGCCGGTAGTGGGGGCCCAGGGGCTCGTGAGTGACGGTGCACAGGTCCGAGTACGCCTCGTTGAGCGACGAGGCCAGCCACTGTGTCCCGCAACGACCCGTCGAGAGGAATAGGGTGATCGGCTTCATACCGTTCTGGATCGACCCTTGACCGACAGCTCTTGAGGAAAAACCGCTCCTCACGACGATCGGTGGGATTTCGCCCCCCGCGGGCCATCGAGTCGAACTCGTCGCCGTCACTCCGGTGGTGAGTGACTTCGGAGCCCCAGGGCGGCCAGCCCAATTTCTGGAGTCGAGAGGTCATTCTGGCGATTTTCCGGGTACTTACGGGTCGAAATCGGCACTACATCCTGGCGACGTGGGGGGAGGAGAGGAGCGGCTCTGGAAAGTGCGCGTGTATCCCGATCGCTTCAATCCACGACCCACCCGATCGGGATACACGCGTACTTCCCCGCCCAGCCCAGAAATCCCTCGAACCACCCATCGGCGGCGTGGGCGCGCTCGATCACGTACGCGTGGATCGCATCACTCTCCTGCAGATCCAGTTGGTCGGCGAAGCTCGCCATACCGCCACTCTGACGCGTGCCGCCGAGCACGATGTCGTTCCAGCTCTCGTGCACATCCCTGGCGGAGTAGCGCAGGTCGGGATGGAGGCCGCTGGCTTCGGCTGCAAATCCGTGACAATAGAAGCAGTGTCGCGCGTAGAGATCGCGCCCTTGCTTCACCTCTTCGGCCGAGGCTGTGGCGGGTGGCGCTTCGACCCGGCGGACGGGCTTGCGTGGCGGGATGGGCATCGACGCCTTGCCGCCGCGCTTGAAAACGAGGAGCTGCCCCTCGTTTTCGTAGTCGAACTGCACCTGGTGGCCGCCGTGGGACCCGCCGATTCCGGCCATGACGGCCACGTACTGGACGCCGTCGATGGCGTAGGTGATGGGAGGGGCCATGACGCCGACTCCGGTGTCGACGCTCCAGAGCCGTTCGCCCGTTCGCGCATCGTAGGCGGCGAGACTGGTTCCGGTTCCCTGGAAGAGCAGGTCGCCGGCCGTCGCGAGCAGGCCGCCGGGCACCGCGCTCTCGTGCGCGACGCGCCAGACCTGGCGCCTCAGGGCGGGATCCCACGCCGTGATGTGGGTAGGCGAACAGATCGGAAGCGTTCGCAGGCCGTTCTGGATCTGATCGGAGACACCGCCGATATCCTCGGCCGAGTTCCACGCACCCAGCTTGAAGCGATAGTCGGGATCGGGAGCGTAGCTGTAGCCGGTGCTGATCGACGGCACGTAGACGAGCCCGGTACGCGGGGAGAAGGCCATCGGGTGCCAGTTGTGGCCGCCGGGCGGGCCGGGGGTCACGAGACGCTGCTTCTTCGACCAATCGGCCTCGGGCCTCTCGACCGGCCGACCCGTTTTCAAATCGACATGCGTCGCCCAGCTCACATCCACATAGGGATCCGCGGAGAGAAGCTCACCCGTCGCACGATCGAGTACGTAGAAGAAGCCGTTCTTGGGCGCCTGCATCAGTACCTTGCGCGTCTTCCCGCCGATCTCGAGATCCGCGAGCATGATGTGCTGCGTTGCGGTGTAGTCCCACGCCTCGCCCGGCACGGTCTGGTAGTACCAGACGAGCTTGCCCGTGTCCGGACGCAGGGCAAGGATGGCGGTGAGAAAGAGGTTGTCGCCACCGCCGGGGCTTCGCTTCCCGCGATCGTAGACGCTGCTGTTGCCCACACCCGCGTAGAGGAGATCGAGCTCGGGGTCATATGCGAACGCGTCCCAGACTGTGCCGCCCAGCCCGCTCTCCCACATCGAATCCTTCGACCAGGTGGCGGCAGCCATCTCGAGCTCGGGATGCTCGTGGGGTCCTTCGCGAGACGCCGGCACGGTATAGAAGCGCCAGACGAGCTCGCCGGTCTCGGCGTCATAGGCGCTGAAGTAACCGCGTACACCCAGATCGGCGCCACCGTTGCCGATCACCACCTTGCCCTTCACGACCCGCGGAGCCCCCGTGATGGTGTAGGGCCAGGCCGGGTCGACGGTCATCACGTCCCATACGGGCTTGCCGGTCTCGGCATCGAGCGCGATCAGACGGCCGTCGATCGTTCCGACGTAGACGCGGCCCTTCCACGACGCGACGCCTCGATTCACGACGTCGCAGCAAGCATTGCGCCCCTTGGAGCGCGGCACCTGTGGATCGTAGGTCCACCGCTCCTCACCCGTCACGGCATCGACGGCGTAGACGCGACTCCAGGAGCCCGTCGTGTAGAGCGTGCCGTCGACGACCAGCGGAGTCGCCTCCAGCCCGCGTCGTGTCCCGGTCGCATAGGAAAAGGCAAGACCCAGCTCGTCGACGTTGCCGCGATCGAGCTGGGTGAGCGGGCTGTAGCGCTGCTCGTCGTAGCTGCGACCGTAGGTCAGCCAGGCGCCGGGCTGCAGATCAGCGTCCGCAATGCGCTGAGCGTCGACCCACCCGGCCCGGGGCGGCGCGGTCTCACCGGCGGGGGACGGTGAGGCCGCGAGCAGAACACAGAGCAATGCCAGCCCGAGGGCCAGCCCCCTCTCGGCGAGCACAGGAACGAGCGATCTGGACGGGACGCTCTCGCCCAACCTCGAGTCGATCACGTTCCATCCTCCAGTCCATCGATGTCCACGTCTCGCAGCCTTGCTTCGATCCTGCGTCCGGGAGTCGAGGCACACACGGTCGATCGAATCACCTCTCGCCCGGAATTGTGCCGTGGGATTGCTCGCGCGGAGCTTATCAGAACCCGGGCGATCCACGGCTCGAAGCG
>CBDUYG010000475.1:0-3604 GCA_965371385.1 uncultured Myxococcales bacterium
CGGCGGATCGCTCACGACCTTCATGACGGCGTGCGTGGCGGGGATGTTGCTCTAGACCGCATCATTCATGAGCGCTCTACTGCGGACGTCAATAGCACTGCATTTTCGGGACCTTCTCACTGCGCCGATCCTCGACGTACTCTAGCCCGCAACCTGCGAAACAATCCCGTGCGCGATGTCGAATAGGATCGTAGACGCTTGATCGGGTCTGGGACGTGGCGGTGTTCACGAAGAACCAGCCGACTCCTGGACGGAGAGATCGCGGAGAGCTCGCTTCAGTCGGTGTCGGACCCGGCGCGGGTGGCGACATCCCAGGCCCATTCCGAAGAGAACCGGCAACTCCGTCCCGGTGACTTCCAGATCGGGGAAGCGCGGGTGCCTCCGAATTGTGTCCGAGATGCGACACCGGGGCGCAGGAAGTCGCCCAGAGGACCGCTCATGCAGGCTAATCAGCGAGGTACAAGTTCTTGGCACGGCGCTTGCTGTGAGGGCAGGTGAAGAAGTACATCAAATCCCTCCCATCTCATGCCAAGGAATCGAAATCAGCGTGCTCACTCAGTGCAACTTCAAAGCAGTTCTGGCCGGCGCGGCCTGCCTCTTCCTGGCCTCGCCCGCCCTCGCGGTTCCCATCGTCTTTGATCTCGAGTCGGGCTCCGAAGGTGGCTTCCGCTTCAGCGGCCTTCACGACGCCGACGACAGCTCGCCCATGAGTGGAGCGAGTCTCGGCTCTCTCAGCGGCACACTCAGCCTGGACTACGACGGCGTTGACACCTACTCGTTCCTCGCTTCGACTGTTTCCCTCGCGAGCGCGACCTACAGCTTCGAGATCACCGGCGGCGAGCTCCATACCGATGGCAGCGGCCACCTCGACTTCAATCTCACCGGTGCGGGTGCGTTCGCCCAGACGGCCTCGATCGTCTTCACGGGTGGAGCGCCCGTGTGTTGTGGAGCGGAGGGTCCGAACCGAGTGAGCCCGACCGAGCTTCGCTTGTGGGGCGCTTCGAACATCCCTGTCAGCGACGGAATCGCCGGCTCCCCGAAGCGGATCGGGATGGACCTGGGCGCATCCAACGCTGTCCCGGAGCCGACGGCAGCACTGGTCTTCGCAGTTGGCGCACTGGTGGTACGCAGTGGAGTCCGCCGCAGGCAGGGCTGATCGAGCCGGCCTCCGGTCACCCGATGATGAGCTCGTCTCTCCCCGATTCGCCAGACGGATCGGAGAGAGCGCGTATCGAGCCACCTGCTGGGGCGGGTAGACAATCGGTCGGCTCCAGCGGACCGCGCGCGCATGTCTCATCAGCGGTAGTGGCTGTCCACCGTCGGGCTGCGCCCGCCACGCAGGCCTGGGATCTCCAACTCCCAGCATCTGACCGGCAGGGCGCTAACCGCGAGCCAGTCCTTCGATCGCCTTCGCGATCTCAGCGATCACCGCCGGCTCCTCGATCGTCGCCGGAATCGGACACTCCTCGCCGTCGGCGAGCGCGCGCATGACCCGGCGAAGGATCTTGCCCGAGCGGGTCTTGGGGAGGGCGCGGACGACGCATGCCTGCTTGAAGGCCGCGACGGGCCCGATCTCGTCGCGTACCAGTTGCACGAGCTCGGCGACAATATCGGCGGGGTCGCGCTCGCAGCCCGCGTTGAGGACCGCGAAGCCCACGGGAAGCTGTCCCTTCAGGCTGTCCTTCACGCCGATCACGGCGCACTCCGCTACATCCGGGTGGCTCGCGACGACCTCCTCCATGCCGCCGGTCGAGAGTCGATGCCCCGCGACGTTGATGATGTCGTCGGTGCGGCTCATGATCCAGAGGTAACCGTCGGCGTCGATGCGACCCGCGTCGCTCGTCTGGTAGTAGCCGGGAAAGCGTTGAAAATACGAAGCCGAGCAGCCCGAGTCGTTGTTCCAGAGTGTCGTGAGGCAACCGGGTGGAAGCGGGAGCTTCACGACGACGTGGCCGTTCAGCTCGTCGCCCCGCTCGTCCACGTCTCCCCGGGCGAGCTCGCTGCCGTGATCGTCGAGGACCCGGACGTCGTAGCCCGGCACGGCGAAGGTGGGAGAGCCGCGTTTGATCGGGAGCTCCTCTATCCCGATACAGCTCGAGGCGATGGGCCAGCCCGTCTCGGTCTGCCACCAATGATCGATCACGGGGATGCCGAGGGCCCGTTCCGCCCAGCTCACCGTATCGGGGTCCGCTCTTTCGCCCGCGAGAAAGAGAGTCCGGAGCTTCGAGAGATCGTATCGGCTCGGAAGCTCGGCGCCGGGATCCTCACGCTTGATGGCGCGAAAGGCCGTCGGCGCGGTGAAGAGCGTATCGACCCCGTGCTCGGCGCAGACCCGCCAGTAGGCGCCTGGATCCGGCGTGCCCACCGGCTTGCCCTCGTAGAGAATGGTGGTGCATCCGAGCAGCAGGGGGGCATAGACGATGTACGAATGCCCCACGACCCAGCCGATATCCGACGCCGCCCAGAACACCTCCCCCGGCTTCATCCCGTAGACGTTCTCGAGGCTCCAGCGCAGGGCTACCGCGTGCCCGCCGTTGTCGCGCACGACACCCTTGGGCATGCCGGTCGTGCCCGATGTATAAAGAATATAAAGCGGGTCGGTCGCCGCTACGACGACCGGATCGTGGGGATCGGCCGCTGCTGTGAGCTCGCGCCAATCGCGGTCCCGGTCCGCCCGAAAGCTCCAGCGGTGCTGCTCGCGCTCGAGCACGATCACACCGGAGGGCGAGTGAGAGGCGAGGGCGAGGGCGCCCTCGAGCAGGGGCTGGTAGAGGACGAGGCGGCCGGGCTCGACGCCACACGAGGCGGTGAGGATCAGCTTCGGTCGGGCGTCGTCGATACGTGTCGCCAGCTCCTTCGACGCGAAGCCTCCGAAGACCACCGAGTGCACGGCGCCGAGGCGCGCGCAGGCGAGCATCGCGATCACCGACTCGGGGATCATCGGCATGTAGATGAGGACGCGGTCGCCCTTCTCGACACCGAGGCCCGCGAGAGCCCCGGCGAAGCGGCTCACCTCGGCGAGCAGCTCTGCGTAGCTGAAGCGCTGACTGCGATCGGTCAGGGGGCTGTCATGGATCAGCGCCGCCTGCTCGCCGCGTCCCCGGGCGACGTGATGATCGAGGGCATTCGCGCAGGTATTGAGGGCGCCGCCGGGGAACCAGCGCGCGTGGGGGTGAGCGTCCGAGTCGAGAACGCGATCCCACGGCCGATCCCAGCTCAGCGGCTCGGCGGCCTCGCCCCAGAAGCCCTCGGGATCCTGCAACGAGCGCCGATGAACCTCACTGTATCGCGAGCCAGCCACTCCGCGTCCTTCCCATCCCGCCCCGGCGCAGCCATCCTGCCCTGTTCACGTCAGCCGTCTCACCGCAGCCGTCGCACGTCGGCGCCCAGCTTTTTCAAGATGTCCCGGCCTGCTTGGAATCACCCGGGCTCGCAACCTCGGTGTCCTCCGCTCTCTCCGGCTCGGGATTGAGGAAGATCTCGGCGATCAGGAGCCCCACGCCGATCACGATACAGGAGTCGGCAATATTGAAGGTCGGCCAGGTATAACCACTCCAGAGATGGATATCGATGAAGTCGATCACCTCGCCGCTGACGATGCGAT
>CBDUYG010000476.1:0-3597 GCA_965371385.1 uncultured Myxococcales bacterium
CTGGCTCGCACGGAGCGAGAGCGGGTGAAGCTGGCGGTTCTGGTGGGGGCGTTCACCCTGCCGATCGTCGGCGTCTTCGGTTTTGCGTGGACGGCAGCAGTGGATTGGGGAGTCGCTCAGGGGATGAGCACGACGGCCTCGATTCGCTGGCTCGTCGTCGTGTCGAGCCTCGCCGGCTTCGCCCTCGCTGCCGCTCCCCTCTTCGCCGTCGACGAGCGCCGCTTCACGGCCTCGCGCGCTGCGGATCTTCCCTTCGGTCGGGCGCTTCTCGAGACCCTCGCGAATCGTCCCTTCCTCATCTATCTCGGCGCCCAGCTCCTCTTCATCTTTGGCCTCAACCTGTTGCAGCCCGCGCTTCCGTACTACGCCCAGGTGCTGCTGGGACGCTCCCTCGGCTTCTCGGCCCAGCTGGGCGGCGTGCTCTTTCTGGGCATCCTGTTCGGATTCCCCTTCGTGAATCGGCTCGCACGCGAGGTCGGTGCGAAGCGTACGATGCTCGTCTCCGTTGGCCTCTTCGGCTTCGGCCTGGCGATGCTCTCCTTCATCGTTCCCAATGTGCCGGGAGGGCCCCACGATGCGCGGAATCTATGGATCATCCACGTCGGCATGTTCTGCAGCGGAGTCCCGATCTCGAGCTTCGTCGTACTCCCGAACGTTCTGCTGGGGCAGATCATCGACGCCGACGAGGTGCGGACCGGCGCCAACCGCTCGGCGATCTACTTCGGGATGCAGGGGTTGATGACGAAGTGGATCTACGGAGCATCGGCGGCGGCGCTTGCCGCTCTTCTGACGCGCTACGGAAACAGCGTGGAGGAGCCCTTCGGTGTCTGGCTCGTGTCCCCCGTCGCCGGTGTGGCGTGCCTGATCTCGGCCGCACTTTATTCCCTCTATCCAGAGAAGGACGTGCGCGCCGCGGCTCGCCACCTGCACGATGTAAAGAGCTGATGAGCGTGTAGGGCGCGGCGCGGAACGGTCGGTGAGGCTGGATGGGCCATCGTCATCCCAGGATTTGTAGATCAGGTGCAATCGAGCGAGCCGGCCTGCGAACTCCACACCGGGGCCGGTCGGCTTCGCACGGACGTGGCTCACCTTTGCACCTGCCGGGACACCCTTGTCGGCGAGGGCCGATGGTATCGAGGCGGGTCGAGGGGCGCGGGATTTCGAGGATCATCCTCCCTCTTCCCGGCCGGGCTGCACCACCCCGCCCGGGAGGGTGTATTTCGAAATCCCCAGAGACTATGATGTGAATCGCTGGATCGTCGTCGATCGAGTCATCATCAGACACCGTCGGAGGGTCATCCATGTTCGCCAGGGTTCACCGCGCCATCCTCTCGATTCTTCTCCTCGTGATCGCCGGCTCGATCGCGACTGCGACCACGGCCTCGGCCAACTGCGTCGCCTCGGCCGGCTCGCCGGCCGCCGTTCCGGACGACGCCACAGTGACGTGCGACGACTTCGCTCCGGATCCCTTCACGACCGGAATCGGGAGCATCAGCGTCGGCGAGAGAGTGACGGTCGACATCGAGAGTGGATCGATGATTCAGGTCAATGGCGATCCCGGCGTCACCATCGGCGCAGATGGCACGGTGACCAATCGAGGGACGATCGGAAGCGATATGCAGGGCATCCTCTCCACCGACCCCGGCGTCACGATCGACAACTTCGGTGACATCGTGAGTACGGGCGCGGGTGTCTCGCTCGGGGATCTCTCCCGAGTCGACAACCAGGGGAAGATCGAGAGCACTGCAGGAACTGCTCTCGTCGTCACGATCGACGCGATCGTCACCAGTAGCGGGGAACTGACGGGCGCGGCGGGAGGGATCCTTGCCGGCGACGGCAACGCCCTCACGATCAACAATGACATCGAGGGCGGTACAGGCAAGGGCGTCGAGACGCAGGACTCGAACGTCCTCGTCATCATCGGAGACATCACGTCGGACGATACCGGCATCGCGGTTGGTCTCGGCAACTCGATCGAGGTCGAAGGAGACATCACGTCGGGCAGTGGAACTGCCGTCGTCCTGGGGGACGAGAACACCTATGCCCATGAGAGCGGAACCATCGATGGGGGAGTCGAGGGCTTCCAGATCGGAAGAGAAAATGTCGTCAGGATCGGTGAGGGAGTGGTGATCAATGCCACCGATCGCGGGATCTTCACAGTCCTGGGCGGAGGAGACAATTTCATACTCAGCGGTGCGACGATCAACGCGGGCGGGGCTCAGGCGATCAGGTTGAGAGACTTCGACAACCTCGAACAGAACGGAGACGTCAACAACACCAACGCCAACGGGATCGGAATCTTCGCGACCAACAGCAGCACCGTCAAGCTGGGCGGCAATATGGATGTCCTCGGAATCGGCATCCAGGCGTTCGATGACAACGCAATCACGATCACGACCCCGGGCGGCATCACCGCGGCTGGCGACCGGGGTATGTTCCTGGGCAGACGAAATCTGGTCACCATCGACGGCACGGTGGAGAGTGCATCAACGTTCGGGATCCAGGCGTTCGACGAGAATCGATTCATCAACCGGGGGACGATCCTTGGCGGGGGAGGCATGCCGGCGATGGATCTCGGGACCAGTAATGAGGTCTACAACGCGGGAACGATCGTCGGCGACGGCGCGATCGCGATCGACTTCGCCGATGGCGCCAACACCCTCACCCTCGATACCGGCTCGCAGATCGAGGGAACCATCGCGGGCGGGGTCGGTCAGGACGCCCTCATCCTCCAGGGCTCGGGCAGCGAAGACGACGAGTTCACGGGCTTCGAGACGCTGACGATGCAGGGCCAGGAATGGACGCTCACGACTGACATCGACATCCCCACCGTCAATGTGGAGAGCGGCCTCCTGAGGGTGAATGTGAACTTGTTCGGGGACGTGACGACGACTGGCTCGGGGACGCTTGCGGGCGATGCCTTCGTGGAGGGGACCGTACAGAACGACGGGCAGGTCTCTCCGGGGAATTCGATCGGCCTGATCGTCATCGACGGCGAGTACAACCAGTCCGAGGATGGAACCCTCATCATCGAGGTCGACGATGAGGGCAACATGGATGCCATCCGGGTCCTCGATGACAACGGCTCCGGGACGGCGACCCTGGCGGGTACCCTGGTGGTCGACGCCGGCGTCATCAAGGATTCGGTGCAGCAGGTCATGCTGGCCGACGGCGGAATCTCCGGGCAGTTCGATGAGGTCCAATCCCTGGGGAGATACATGGCGGGAGCGGGGATCGTCGACGGTGATCAACTCGTGGTCGGCACCGTGGGCCCTGCCGGTCTGGACTCGCGGACCGACGTCTCTTTTGGGAACGGATTCCTCTTCATGGACTCCCTCAGCGGCCGCTTGCATAACGTTCGCACGATGCCGGGAGAGGGAGCCGAGGCGGGTGAGGCGGCGGCCGTTCACGGCCGCCTGCCCGCTCCGAATCTACTCGCCCTCGGCGGCCGCCCGACGACAGGGATCGCTTCGAAGATGTCCGCCTTCAGCGGCCGCATGCTTCCCGAGGGTCAGACCGGCCCAGGCGCCTGGCTGCGAGGTGTGGGTAAGTTCGGTAGTCGAGACGCGGATGGTGGAGTGCGCGGCTTCGACTACA
>CBDUYG010000477.1:0-3592 GCA_965371385.1 uncultured Myxococcales bacterium
GTGATGGCATCTTCGACGCCGAAGACAACTGCCCGATCCATCCCAACCCCGGCCAGGAAGAGAGCGAGCCCGGGATCGGCGCAATCTGCGCTTGCAGTGGGCCAGCGACGCTGATCGGCGACGCATCCATGGACGGTCGGGTCAACGCGGATGACTACTCCCTCTGGGCGGAGAATCTCGGTGAGTCGGGTGGTGTCGGGTACGCCGAGGGCGACTTCGATTGTGACGACACCGTCAGCAGTGCAGACTACACGCTCTGGTCCGATCACTACGGGGAAGAGCTTCCCTGAGCGGAAGTCGCAGCCCGGCGTCGAGTTCTTCTCAACGCCCCATCAAGCCTTCACAGAGTGGGGATCCAGCTCGCAAGAGCCTCGCCGATCTCGTGCGGGGAATCCTCCTGGATGAAGTGAATCCCCGGGACGGTGATTTCCTTCTGGTTCTTCCAGCCGCGCACGAACTCGCGAATCTCGCCCGTGATCAGACTGCCGGGCTCGGCGTTGACGAAGAGCTTGGGGATATCGTTCTCGCTCATCCACTTCGAATAGTCGGCGGCGATCCGGGCGACATCCTCGGGCTCGCCATCGATCGGAATCTGCCTCGGCCAGGTGAGGGTCGGACGCCGGTCTTCGCCGGGGTTGGCGAAGGGACGGCGGTAGGCCTCGTGCTCCGCGTCACTGAGCTTCCGGATGATCGAGCCCGGCAGAACCCCCTCCACGAAGAGGTTGCGCTCGAGGATCAGCTTCTCTCCTGCGTCGGAGCGGAAGCCCTCGAAGATGCTGCGACCGTTCTCCGGGAAGTCGTCCCAGCGGATGGGACGGACGATCGCCTCCATGTATGCGATGCCGCGCACGGCGTCGCGATTGCGGTTGGCCCAATCGAAGCCGAGCCCCGAGCCCCAATCGTGGATCACGAGAGTGACGTTCCGATGGACGCCGAGGTTTTCGAGCAGAGCATTCAGATATTTTCGGTGCTCCACGAAGCGATACGACCCGGGGCCGCTTTCGTCGAGCTTCTGCGAGTCGCCCATGCCGATGAGGTCCGGGGCGATGCAGCGGCCGAGATGTTCGACGTGAGGAATGATGTTGCGCCACAGATAGGAAGAGGTGGGGTTGCCGTGCAGGAAGATGATCGGGTCGCCTTCGCCGACATCGACATACGCCATGGACCTTCCGAGCACGTCGATTCGTCGTTTTTCGTAGCCCAGCTCTGGTGAGATTTCGCTCATGGTGTTGATCCTTCCTGGTGTTGAATTCGTTCGAGCATCGGACCGACTCGTGGGTCGTTCGATCTGGATCTCGATGTCCATCCTGACGGCGCTGGACGATAGTACAGATGGGACGACCCGATTCACTCTGCGTCGTGGAAGATGACTCCGAGTGCGTAGCGGATGCCCCAGCGAACGCGGCTCAGACCGTGACGCATCTGCGCCTGCACGAATCCTCGCTTCCCCTTCACCGGTCGGATTCGGTTGGGAAAGACGAGCCCCTCACCCAGGGCGAGATCGATCGCTTCGCAGCGCGCCTGCCGGCGCGGCCGCTGCTCGCTCGAGAGGAAGGCTCCTCCGGCGAATTCATTCCGGTCGTCATCGCCGGGCTCCGGTCCCGCTGCCGGCGACGAGAGCAGGCACACCACCTGGAGGGGAAAGGCGATCGCGCCGTAGGTATCCTGGTGCATGCAGTTGAAGCCGTCCCGCTCGTAGCGCAGCAGCAGCGGGGTGGGGCGGCGCTGTCCGCCCCGGTGACAGATCTCGAGGAACTGCTCGAGACTGTCGGGGTAGCGCTCCTCCCGGCCCAGCTCCTCCTGCCATCGGTTCGCGATCGGTGCCAGGCGCCGATAGAGCTGGCTCCGAAGCGAATGCACGAGCGCCGGGAGGGGCCGGGCGAAGTAGCGATAGTCGCCTTCGCCGTAGCGCCGGGCGCCCATATCGATGAAGCTGCGAAAACGTTCGGGCTGGTCGTAGAGTTTGATGAGCTCGGCGCACTCCTCCCGGGAGAGCAGCTCGGGGAGCCGCGCATGGCCGAGCTCGTCGAGGTCCCGCTCGATCTTTGCCCAGGGATGGTCCCGGATCCGCACGTCCAGGGCTCCGGCGCAGGAGACCGTCGCGGCCGGACTCTTCGCCGCAGACGCGTCGCTCGAGAGATCGTGGGCCATCGCGAGATGAAACCAGAAGCGAGGCCGAAAGCAACGAGAGGGCGTTCGCGACCTCACCGGCGGCTCAGTCGCGGTTGCTCCAGCCGAGCCGCTGCTCGATCAGTCCGAAGAGAGCCTGGGCCGCCAGGGCGAGGAGGGCTGCGGGGATGGCGCCTTCGAGAATGAGAGACATGTCGTCGAGTCGAATGCCGGTGAGGATCGGCTGGCCGTAGCCCCCGGCGCCGATCAACGCCGCCAGGGTCGCGGTACCGACGTTGATCACGGCTGCGGTCTTGATTCCCGCCACGATCGAGCCGCTTGCGAGGGGAAGCTCGACCCATCTCAGTCGAGTCATCCCGGGCAGCCCCAGGGCGAGGGCCGAATCGCGCAGGGCCGGATCGATCCCCGTGAGCCCGGAGTGGGTATTGCGTACGATCGGAAGCAGGCTGTAGAGAAAGAGCGCCACGCCGGCCGGGAGTGCGCCGATCCCGAAGAGGGGGATCATGAAGACGAAGAGCGCGAGGGAGGGCAAGGTCTGCAGCACGCTGGTGACGCCCAGCACCAGGGTTCCCAGCCGCGGGACCCGGGCCGCGACGATGCCGAGGGGGATCGCGATCACGATCGCGGCGAAGAGCGAGATCCCGACGAGGGTGAGGTGCTCCCAGCTGGTGCGAAGCAGGCGGTCCAGCCGCGACGATTCACTCTCGTTCGACGCCACACCCAGGAACTCGGATGCGGCCCGGGCCTCGCTCACTCCTTCGAGCTTTACCCGGCCGTTCATTCGAATCATCGCGGCCTCGTTGATTCGTCCCTCGAGTGCTCGCAACAGGTCGACCAGCTCAGGCACGCGCTGCGCGAGGTCGAGGCGATAGAGATAGATCGAGCGATACTCCGGGAAATAGGCGCGATCGTCCTCGAGGGTGACGAGGTCGTAGTAGGCGATATCCGCATCGGTGCTGTAGAGGTCGATGACGTCGATGTCGCCGCTCTCGAGCGCGCGGTAGGCGAGGTCGTGATCGATGCCCCGCACCCAGTCGGGCTCGAGGTCATAGGCCCGGGAGAGCCCCGGCCAGCCATCCTTGCGGTCCATGAACTCGTTGCTGAATCCCAGCTTGAGCTCGGGGTGGCGATGCAGATCGCTCACCTTGCCGATCCCCAGCGTTTCGGCGTGCTCGCGCTTCATCCCGAGGGCGTAGGTGTTCTGGAAGCCCAGGGATCGCGTGCTTGCGAGGCCCAGGGCGGCCAGCTCGGCCGCGAGCTCTTCGGCGTCGGGCCAGCTCTCGGCAGAACGACCGAGCAGCTCGAAGACCAGGGTTCCGCTGTACTCGGGATAGGCGTCGATGTCTCCCGTGCGCAGGCCTTCGAAGAGGATCCGGCTGCCCCCGAGCTGCATCCGGTGATCGACCGCGATGCCCTGCTCCCGGGCCGCGATTCGAAGCAGCTCCCCGAGCACGACGGACTC
>CBDUYG010000478.1:0-3584 GCA_965371385.1 uncultured Myxococcales bacterium
GGCGGGCTCGAGCTCGATCGCGACGCCCAACCCCTCGCCGATGGCCACCACCAGGCGGCTCTGGATTTCGCTGGCCAGCCCCAGGAAGGCATCGATGGGGGCGTCGCAGTTCGGCTTCGCGTTGACCCAGGCGAGGGCGTCGGCCGGCTCCATCGCGAAGAGCACGCTGCCCGACAGGGCGCCATTGAAGCGGGCCACTACGCCGGCAATGCTCTGCCCGTCGAAGCACTGCACTCTCTCCGGTAGCTCGCAGAGTGGGGTGCATCGAAGTTCGCGGATCTCGAGGCCCGAATCCGGCGTGTGACTCTCACGCAGAGTGGCCTCGGCTCGCAAGGCGCCGCTCTGCGCCCAGTCGCGAATCGAATCGATCTGGCAGGTGGTAAGCATGGCGGGGGGGGCTCCGCTGTCCATCATTCTCGTGATATCCATGAACTGCATGAGAGGAAGTCTCCCATGAGGGGATGTGTTGGTCGCGCTCCTAGAGGATTGGAAGTGGGTGCTTCCATTATTTATTTGGATTTGGATCTACAGCCGCATCTGCATCAACCGCATCGCCTACATCCATGCACCTGTATCTTTACATCTGCACCAACGACGTACTTGCGACCCGCAGCTTCCGACCACACATAGTACCGTCGATGAATCGCCTTGCCGAGCGTTTCGCTCGCGATTCAATTCGATTGTAGCTGAGTCGCTTCGAAAAGAGCGTGGAATTTCCGTTCCGCCTGGAATATGCAAGTAGCGCTGGAAGAGCCGGATCGAAGAGGGACTCGACCAGACCAGGAACACGACGACACGAAGTACAACGTGGCGAGCGGCCCCGCCCGGAAGCCCGGCTACGCGGCTAGCCGAGCCCCATTCGCTTGGCGATGATGACCTTCATGATCTCGTTCGTGCCGGCATAGATGGACTGTACGGCGGCATCGCGATAGTCGCCGGCGATCGGGTACTCCTCCATGAAGCCGTAGCCTCCGAAGAGCTGCAGGCACTCCGCGGCGACCTTCTTCTGCAGATCGGTCGTCCAGTACTTGGCCATGCTCACTTCGGACACGATCTCGTCGCCACGCAGATGCGCGACGAGCAGCCTGTCGACGAAGGCCTCCCCGATCTCGGTCTCCGTGGCGAGCTCGGCGAGCTTGAACTGGGTATTCTGGAAGGTGCCGATCGGTTTGCCGAAGGCGTGCCTCTCCTTCACATACGCCAGGGTGTCGTCGAGGGTGCGGCGACAGGAGGCGACGGAGCCGATCGCGATCGTGAGCCGCTCCTGCTGGAGCTTCGCCATCAACATCTTGAATCCCTGCCCCTCCTGGCCGAGCAGGTTCTCGACCGGCACGCGGCAATCCTCGAAGAAGAGCTCGCTCGTGTCCTGTCCCTTGAGGCCGAGCTTCACGAGGTTGCGGCCGCGCTGGAAGCCGGGAGTGTCGGCCTCGACGAGAAGCAGGCTGATGCCGCTGTGGGGCGGAACGGCGTCGGGGTCGGTCTTCGCCACGATGATGAAGAGATCTGCGATCTGCCCGTTGGAGATGAAGGTCTTGGCACCGTTCAGCACGTATGCGTCGCCATCCCGGATCGCCTTCGTCTGCACGTTGGCGAGGTCGGAGCCCGTGCCCGGCTCGGTCATCCCGATGCCGAGGATGGTGTCTCCGGAGATCGCCCCGGTGAGATACTTCTGCTTCTGCTCTTCGTTGCCGTAGCTGGTGAGGTAGGGCATGCAGATGTCCGTGTGGAGACCGAGCATCAGGCCGTGAGCCCGGGCATAGGCCATCTCCTCGATGATGATCGCATCGTAGAGAAAGTCCGCGCCGGCGCCGCCGTACTCCTCCGGCGCATTGGCGCCGAGGTAGCCCTCATCGCCGCAGCGCTTCCAGGTCTCGCGATCGGTCCGGCCCGCCCGGTTCCAATCTTCGATCCGGGGCTCGATTTCGCTGGCGACGAAGCGCCGGAACTGCTCTCGAAAGATTTCATGCTCTTCGCTGAATAGGTCTCGCCTCATCACATCTCTTCCTCTGGAATCCTCGACGCGACCGACGCGCCCGGATTCGTCCGGTCGTCGGTGTCCCGAGGAGTAGCGAGTTTCGCCCTCCTGGACTCGGGAATCCAGCCTCGTGTAGCCCGAATCAGCCGCCCGCCGGATTGCGCAGGAGAGCCTGGGCGGAGCGTGCGCCATCGACGGCGGCGCTCAGGATTCCGCCCGCGTAGCCCGCTCCCTCGCCGACTGGGTGAAGGTTCGAGAAGCCGCGCGCGCGCAGGCTCTGCTTGTCACGCGGCATCCGCAGGGGAGCGGAGCAGCGCGTCTCGATGCCGACGAGCATTCCGTCCGGACCCGCAAAGCCGGGGATCTGTCGCTCGAAGGTCTCGAGCGCCCGGGCGATCGGCGCCACCAGCTCGGGAGCCAGCAAGCGATCGATACGCTCGCTCGTCACTCCGAACTTGAAGCTGGTGCGCTCGAGGCTCGTCGAGGCGCGCCCCTTCAGGAAGTCACTGGCGCGCTGGGCCGGGGCCGTATAGTCCCCGCCCCCCGCCGCGAAGAAGGCGGCCTCGAGCTTGCGCTGATAGTCGACTCCGGCGAATACCCCCGGCCCGAACTCGCGAGGACCGACGGGAGTGACGATCGCCGCGTTCGCATGGGGAGACGAGTGGCGGGAGTTGCTCATTCCGTTGGTGCAGAGCAGTCCCGGCTCGTTCACGCTCGCGACGATCTGTCCACCGGGGCACATACAGAACGAGTAGGCGCCAGGACCCTTCGGGCTCGACTTGCACACCAAGCCGTAGTAGGCCGCTCCGAGGCGAGCCGCCTCGGGCCCATCGCCATGGCGCCCACGATCGATCAGCGCCTGGGGATGCTCGATCCGGACACCGAGCTGGGTCGCGCGCGCCTCGAGCTCGACCCCCTGCTCGGCCAGCTTCTGCCAGGTATCGCGCGCGCTGTGCCCCAGGGCGAGGATCGCAGCATCACATCCGATCTCGCCGGCATCCGTCTGCACGGCGGTCACCCGACGCGGAGTGTCGGGAGCAATCACGAGCCCCGTGACACGCGTATTCCAGTGAAATCGTACCCCGGCCGACTCGAGAGCTCGGCGCAGGGCGGGCAGGATGCGGTGGAGACGGTCCGTGCCAATATGGGCGCGTGCGTCGTACACGATCTCGGGCGGCGCGCCGCACTCGACGAGCTCTTCCAGGATCGGCTGCACCAGGGGGTCGTCGACCCGGGTGTAGAGCTTGCCGTCGGAGTAGGTCCCGGCTCCTCCTTCTCCAAAGAGCAGGTTGTTCTCCGGGTTCGGAACGCGGGTATTGTAGAACATGGCCAGCGCGCGTCCGCGCTCGACGAGGGAAGCGCCGCGTTCGAGAAGATCGACCTGCCGGCCGCTGCGCGCCAACACGAGTGCGGCGAAGAGTCCGGCCGGACCTGCGCCCACGACGGCGATCCGGAGGCTGGGGCTCTGGATCTCGCCGTCCGGAACCTCGAGCCGACCCACCGGAGGACGAGCCACGACGCGACCCGACTTTTTCGCCTGATCGAAGGTGGTGCTCGAATAGTCGGCGTCGAGAACCAGATCGGCGTGGATCAGGAACCGGAACCGGCG
>CBDUYG010000479.1:0-3574 GCA_965371385.1 uncultured Myxococcales bacterium
AGCGCCTCGACGAAGGGCGAGCTCTCCGCGTACGACCAGACGGCGAGGATCCCGCCCGGCGACAGGTGCTGCTTTGCCCGCACGAGCCCCGGCTCGGTGTAGAACGACTGGTTGGAGCTGCCGAGATGATCCTCCGGAGAGTGATCGACGTCGATCAATACGAGGTCCCACTGCTCCCGAGCCATCCCGCGAAGTCGATCGTAGACGTCGCCGTCGTGGACGGTGAAACGGGGGTCTGCCAGTAGCTGCGTGGAAAGCGGGACCAGCCCGTTCCTGAGGAAGCCGACGACTTCGGGGAGGAACTCGATCACCTCGACGGACCTCACGCGCGCCGACTGCAATACTTCGTACGCCGTATAGCCGAGACCCAGCCCGCCCACGAGAACGGAGAGCTCGCTCCCGGTGTGGCGCGCGAGCGCCTCGCTGGCCAGGGCACGCTCGGACTCGGTGACATAGCTGCTCATCAGCAGCTCGTGATCGAGGGTGATCTCGGTAATGATCGTACCGGGTCTCGAGAGGAGCTCGCGACGGCGCAGACAGAGCGTGCCGAGGGGCGTCGTCTCGTAGGCGAGGATTTCGAGGTTGGATGGGCTCATTGGGGCCGCTCTGATGTGTCGGCGGACTCTGCGCCGCCGATGAGTCTGCTTCTACGGTCGCCGATTGACCCCGCGCTGCGCAACCCGGTCGAGAAGAATTCCTGACGCCCGTACTTCTCCACGCTCTTCGGTATGAGAGGATGACCGCCGCCCGATGACTCACGCCCCGGCTCGCACCTCAGTGCGGTGGGTACGGCTCCAGCCGAGCCGACTCCCAGTGCCAGGTCGGCTCGTCGGGCTTTGGCTCGATTGTCCTATGCCGGCCTGGAAGTCCTGTCGCGCTCGCTTTCGCCGGGTGCATCCGCGCTCTTCGTCTTGTACTCGACGACCCAATAGATCGCGAACGGATCCGGCAGGGGAACTCTCGTTCGACGTGTTCTGGAGAACCCCAGCCCTCGGATCTCGGCATCGATCGATCTGGCGTCGTGTACGTGATGGTGACCGTCGAATCCAGCGAGTCGCCGCCCCACCCGGTAGATCCAGCCCTCAGTGGGCAGGCTCACGAGCAGGGACCCGCCGGGCTTCAGGCAGCGGCAGAAGCTCTGCATGGTCGACTCCATATCCTCGATGTGTTCGAGTACCTCCGAGGCGAGAATGACATCGATGCTCGCTGGCTCGAGCTCGTCGTCGATCTGATCCGGTGTGAGGAGCTCGACCCCGGTGAGCTTCTCGGCCTCGACGAGATAGCGCGCGGCATCGAGAACGAGATCGACTCCGATGACTCGATCCGCCACCTCGAGGGCCGGAGCAAAGAGCACACCGGTGCCGCAGCCAAAATCCATTACGGCGTCGAGGGGCGAAGGGACGATCGACTGCAGATATCCTGCGATTACTTCGAGTCGTCGCCAGGCCATCCAACGCAGCGCGGGGTTCTTGTGCAGGTAACTCGGGATCGCCATCTCGCCACTGGGCTTTCCATCGACCATTTCGGCCATTCGTTCGAGGTGTTGCTCGCTCAATCGCTTCATGGATATATCGGCTCGATGTAATGGAAGTCGTTCGTGGGACGGGGTCGGGTAAAGATTCGAGTCGATGCCGATCTCGAGGGCGTGCAGGGCACGTTTCTAGTCGGCCAGAATCTCCGCGACACGCGCTACGCGCTTGCCGTGGCGGGTTTCCTCACGGCCGTTCAGGCGCAGGAGCTTCGCGATTTCCGGGTTGGGTTCATTGTCGGCCCACTTCTGATAGCCGGCGTCGCCGTTCTTCTCGCCAGCGACGAAGCCGGCCAGGAGGTCGGGGGTGAGCTCCTTGAAGGGGGGAGGCTCCGAGTACGGATTCTCGCTCATGAGCGGAATTTCGTAGGGTTCGCCGGTCGCGATCTCGATGGCGCGCTTCAAGCGGTGGGCGTGTGCGGTCTCTTCGCGTCCGTTCTCGAGCAGCAGGTCTCTCGCCTCACCTTCGGGCGCCAATGACGCGAGCTTCTGGTACAGGGGATCGCCGGAGGTCTCGAGTAGAACCATGAGCTTCATCTCTTCGACGCCGAGCTTGTCCATGCCGTCGAGATAGGTAATCGCTGCCATGAAGTCGGCGGGGATGGTTTCGGGGAGGTTGCTGGCCATGTGGGGGCTCCTTTCGGGATGCGCGGTTCGGCTCCGGCAATGATACGTGATTCAGAGGGGGGGGACGGGGACCGACATTGCAGGAGACTCGGCTCCCCCGTCCACATCGTAGAGCTTGCCGGTGACCCAGCCCGCGGCGGGTGAGGCGAGATAGAGTGCGCAGGCTGCGATGTCCTCGACCGAGCCCGGCCGCTGCATCGGGGTATTGCGTTTGAATTGTTCGCGCAATGCGTCGTTGGTCAGCACCACCTGGAGGGCGTCGGTCGCCACACCCCCGACCGTGATGGCATTGACGCGAACCTTGGGTGCGACCTCCGCGGCCAGGTTCCGCGTCATCATGTTGAGCGCCGCCTTTCCGGCGGCGTACGCCACGAACGCTGTCTGCACCATGTTGCTCGAGCGCGAGGAGATGTTGACGATCGCGCCGCCTCCCGCCGTCTCGACCATGCGCGGGATCGAGAGCTGGGAGAGCAGGAAGGCCTGAGTCACGTTCATTCGAAGCGCGCGTTCGAAGAATCGTTCGCTCGTGGCCAGGGCCGCACGTGGAGGGGTTCCGCCCGCGTTGTTGACGAGTATGTCGAGGCGGCCGAATTCCGTGATGGTCGCTTCCACCAGACGCTCGAGGTCCGGCGTCTCCAGAACGTCCGTCGGCACCGCGAGCGCACGGTGTCCACGCTTGCGGACCTCCGCGGCGGTGTCTTCGATGTCGGCTTCGGTGCGTGCGGCGCACACGATGTCGGCGCCCGCCTCCGCGAAGGCGAGGGCGATCCCACGGCCGATGCCCTTGCCGGCACCCGTCACGATGGCCACCTGATCGGTCAGCTTGAAGCGGTCAAGGATCATGATGAAAGCTCCGCTGCGGCGCGACCCGTCACGAGGGGCAGGTCGAGGTAGGTCTTGATGCCGGTCTCTGCGCGACATACATAGGGGATCGCGCTCACGCCGTGAATCGCCGTCGCGACGATGCCGGGGTTGCGCTTCAGCCCAGCCTCGATGGACTCCGGATGCCAACCGTGGAAGGTGACCTTGGAGCTCGGATCTCCCGTCACTTCGATCTCGAATCGCTCTCCCTCGGGTCCGAAGGTCCAGGCGGGGTCGAGGTCTTTCTCTCCCATGAACCAGTTGGTGCGAACCGAGATCACTACCTCGCCGCGCACCGTCGCCTCCCAGGTGAAGCGTTGGGCCGCGACCCGCCCGGGATCGATCGGACCGATCGGCGAGTCGATTGGCTTCGTGGCGACTGCGACCTCATGATTCGTGCGCTTTTCCTCATCGAGAGCGAAACCCAGAGCATCCGCGACCATGTCGACCGACTCGAGGAATCCGCCTCCCATCATGTCGAGCATGGGGCTCTTGGCGGCCTCTTCGGGTGTCTTACCGAACCCCATGATCTCCCCGACGACGAAGGGAGCACCATAG
>CBDUYG010000480.1:0-3569 GCA_965371385.1 uncultured Myxococcales bacterium
CTCGGGTTGCGAAAGAGATCCCGCGCGTCGGCGCTCTCGACGATCGAGCCGGCGTACATCACGACCACGCGGTCCGCGATCTCCGCCACCACACCGAGGTCGTGGGTGATGAGCAGGATCGACATCCCGAGCTCGCTCTGGATCTTGCGCATCAGCTCCAGGATCTGGGCTTGAATCGTGACGTCGAGTGCGGTCGTCGGCTCATCGGCGATCAGGAGCTTGGGGCTGCACGCGAGAGCGAGGGCGATCATCACCCGCTGGCACATGCCGCCCGACATCTGGTGGGGGTATTCATCGATGCGGCGCTCGGGGGAGGGAATGCCGACCATCTCGAGAAGCGCGATCGTCTCGATGCGGGCCTGCTCAGCGTCGAGTTTGCGATGAAGGATGAGGGACTCGGCAATCTGATCGCCGACGGTATAGACGGGGTTGAGGCTCGACATCGGCTCTTGAAAGATCATCGAGATGTCGTTGCCCCGCAGTCCCCGCATGCTCGCCTCGTCGAGCTCCAGGAGATCCCGCCCCTCGAATTCGATCGAGCCCCCTGCATAGACACCCGGCGGCGTCTGGATGAGTCGCAGCACCGCCATCGCGCTCACGGACTTCCCGCAGCCGGACTCGCCCACCAGCGCCAGGGTCTCGGCGCGCCTGATCTCGTAGCTCACCCCGTCGACGGCCCGCACGGTTCCCGCGTCCGTCTCGAAGTGGACGTGGAGGTCGCGGATGCGAAGCAGCACTTCGCTCCTGCGATCCTGCCCGCTTCGGCTCTTCTGCTCGTCCGTCATGTATTCCGCATCATTTCCGCAGCTTGGGGTCGAGGGCGTCGCGCAGCCCCTCGCCGACCAGGTTGAAGACGCTCACCACGAAGAAGATCGCGAAGCCCGGAGCCATGATGAGCCAGAGCTTCGCTTCGTTGCGCCCGCTGTTGAGGGTCTCGCCCCAGCTCGGAGCCGAGGGGTCCCCGATACCGAGGAACGAGAGGCTCGACTCGATGAGGATCGCCGAGGCGACGCCGAACGTCGCGGTCACGAGGACCGGAGAAATCGCGTTCGGGAGGATGTGACCGAATATGATGCGCCAGCGGGGTATGCCGAGGGCGAGGGCCGCCTGGGCGTACTCGAGGCTGCGGTGCTTCAGGAATTCAGCACGCACGAGGCGGGCGACGCCGGTCCAGCTCGTGATGCCGATGATCACCATCACGTGGAAGATCGAGCGCTCCTCGATCAGCGCCGCGAGGGTGAGGATCAGGAAGAAGCTCGGGAAGCAGATCATCACCTCGATCGCGCGCGAGATCCAACCATCGATCCAGCCGCCGAAGTAGCCCGCGAGGGCCCCCAGGATGATTCCGATGCCGACGTAGATGGAGACCGCCACGACTCCGATCGTGAGCGAGATCCGGGTTCCGTAGAGCATGCGGGCGAACACGTCCCGGCCTTCGAGGTCGGTGCCGAGCCAGTTCTGCCAACTCGGCGGCGAGACCGTGAGCTCCGGATTGGTGCTGCGATAGTCCTGGCGCCGCAGCGGGAAGACGGCAAAGACCGACTCGTCCGCCTCGGCGAAATCCTCACGCATGGCGTGATAGTCGACGATCGGGCTTTGCACGTAGAGAGGGTTGGCGCTGCCGAAGATCTCCTTGGGGGTCACGACCAGGAACGCGGCGAGCTGGGCCAGGGAGAAGATCAGGAGAAGCCTGGCTCTGTGGCGCGGGAAGCGCCGGCCGCTTCCCATCTTCACGAGATAGAAGATGGCTACGTAAACGGGCGAGAGGGCGAGGATCAGATTGAAGAAGATGTCCACCGCGTTCTCGAAGAGCAGGCGGTTGAAGAGGGAGGAGAAGAAGGGGAACGATGTTCCCGCGTTGCTGACCCAGATGATGGGTTGGCTGAAGTTGAGAAAGGGTGCATAGACCGCCAGGATGAAGAGCCCGGCGATGCACCAGAGCCCGGTGACCGCGACGCGATTGCGCGATAGCTGGGTCCACACCACCGACCAGTAGGAGGACCGGAGGGTCGCCGATTCTTCGCTCGCGACTTCGAAGTCGCCCGTCACGGTGCCGGCGCTCATTCGAATCGGATCCGCGGATCGACGAGGGCGTAGCTCAGATCCGTGATCAGGATGCCGATCAGCACCAGCACCGTGGTGAAGAGCTGGACCGCCATGATGACGTTGTAGTCACGCTGGTAGATCGAATCCACCATCCACAGCCCCATGCCGGGAATGTCGAAGATCACCTCGACGATCACCGAGCCGCCCAGCACCGCGGGCAGAAGCCCGGCGAGGAGCGTGAGGACGGGGAGCAGGCCGTTGCGGACCGCGTGCTTGCCAATGACCTGCCACTCGGGCAGTCCTTTGGCCCGGGCCGTGCGCACGTAATCCGAGCGGATCACGTCGAGCAGCCCCGAGCGCATGTAGCGACTGAGGGCCGCAAGGGAGCCGTAGGTAAGGCAGACCACGGGCAGGACGAGGTGCCAGGCGATGTCTCCCACCTGCTGCAGGCTCGTCAGCTCCATGAAGTCCTTGGAGCGCCAGCCGCCGGTCGGGAAGATGCGCAGGGCGGGGATGTCCGAGCCCTGGGAGAAGAAGTAGAGGAGCAGTGTGGCGACGAAGAAGCTGGGCAGCGAGTAGAGCATGAAGAGCGAGGCTGTCATCGCCTTGTCGATGCGCGAGTCGCGGTTGACGGCCGAGTAGATCCCGATCGGAATCGCAATCAGATAGGCGAGCAGAAGGGACGTGATGGAGAGCGAGATCGAGTAGCGCAGCTTCGATACCAGAGTGTCGAGGACGGGCTCCCGGGTCGCGAGCGAGACTCCGAAGTCGAGGCGGGAGAGGTTCTGCCAGTATTTCGCGAAGCGCGTATCGAAGAAGAAGATCCGGATCTTCTCTGTCCGGCTGTAGTCCCAGCGCTCACGATGCTCGTCGTACCACGCGAGCCAGCCGGCGATCACCTCCTGCTTCTTCTCCTCCGGGTCGTCGAGGCCGAAGCGAAGGCTGCGGATCTGCGCGTTCTCCGCGCTGATCCGCCCGTTCTGCTCGCGCTGGGAGAGGGAGGGGGCGGGATCGAAGGGATTGATCAGCTTGCGGCGGGCACCCAGCCGCAGGATGTAGGCGGTGACATCGCGGATCCGATGCTCATCCGAGGCGTTGGTCTCGAGCAGGATGTCGATCAGGTGGGGGACGGCGTAGCCGCCGTAGCTCTCGAGGGCGTCCTGGGCATGGACCCGATCCCCGGCGCTCGCGGTCGTCTGTCCCGCGAGGGTCCTAAGGTTCTCGAGCACGGTCTCCCTTTCGAGGGAGGGCAGGTTATTGAAGAGCACCGGCTTGTCGAGATTGAACTGCTCCTGGAAGATCCGGTACGACTCCTGACTCCCTTCGGCCCGCATGTCCGACGCGAGATTACTGCTCTGTTTGCCGGCACCCGGTTTGCCGGGGGCGAAGTTGAGCACCGCGAACACGATCAACGAGATCCCGAGAAACGTCGGAATCATGATCAGCAGCCGCTTGATGACGTAGGTTCTCACGTCACTCCTTCGCTCGCGCGCCTCAGGCCCGCACTACGCCCGCACTACGCC
>CBDUYG010000481.1:0-3560 GCA_965371385.1 uncultured Myxococcales bacterium
CGGGTCCTCGCCGAGCTGCTCGAATCGGACCAGCCCGCCGAGCCCGCCACTCCGCGCACATCCGAGCATGACGAGCTCACCGCACTGAGCGGCGCTCGAGGCATCGAGGTGAGGCTGCCTCGGGATGGCTCGCGGCCAGGCGACGACTCCTCCCCCGTCATCGCCGTCGACCACCAGGCCTGCATCCTCTGCGACCGCTGCATCCGGGCCTGCGACGAGATCCAGCACAATGATGTGATCGGCCGAGTGGGCAAGGGCTATGGGACCCGAATCGGCTTCGACCTCGATCGGCCGATGGGCGAATCTACCTGCGTGAGCTGCGGCGAGTGTGCAGCAGCCTGCCCGACCGGGGCATTGATGGATGTCTCACCCCAGCGACCGGATTCGCCGCGAGCCCAGGAGAAGATCGTCGACTCCATCTGCCCCTACTGCGGCGTGGGTTGTGCGATCCGCTACCACGCCGATCCCATCGCGAACCGCATCATCCGAGCCGAAGGCCGAGGCGGAGCGAACGAGAGCCGGCTCTGCGTCAAGGGTCGTTACGGCTTCGACTATGTGAGCCATCCCCATCGCCTCGAGCGTCCGCTCATTCGCATCGACTACCCCAAGCGCGCGCTCTCGAGCGAGGTGCGAAGCTCCGATCGCCGCAAGCGCAAGCCGGGGGGCATCGTGAGCTACGACGAGGTCCTGCCCGCGTTTCGCGAGGCGAGCTGGGACGAAGCCCTCGACCTCGTTTCCGAACGTCTGCTGGAGATCCAACGCGAGCACGGCAGCCGCTCCCTCGCCGGGTTCGGCTCGGCCAAGTGCAGCAACGAGGAGGCCTACCTCTTCCAGAAACTCGTGCGAGCGGCGTTCGGAACGAACAATGTCGACCACTGCACGCGCCTCTGCCATGCCTCCTCGGTGAGCGCCCTGCTCCAGATGATCGGCTCCGGGGCGGTGACGACGACCTACAAGGACATCGAGAACTCGGACTTTGCGATCATCACCGGGAGCAACACCACATCGAACCATCCGGTTGCCGCCACCTTCTTCAAGCAGGCCGCCGCGCGGGGCGCGAGGCTGCTGGTCGTCGATCCGATTTCGAGCGACATCGCGGATCATGCCTGGCGCTTCTGTCAGATCCGGCCGGGTACCGACGTCGCCTTCTACAACGCGATGATGAACGTGATCATCGCCGAAGGTCTCGTGGACCGGGACTATGTGGCGCGCTTCACCGAGGGCTTCGAGGCTCTCGAAGAGACGGTCGCCCGCTACACCCCCGAGGTCGCGAGTGCGATCTGCGGCATCTCCTCGCAGACCCTGCGCGAGGTTGCGGTCGCCTACGGTGAAGCGAGCGCCGCAATCACCTTCTGGGGCATGGGGATGAGCCAGCACGTGCACGGCACGGACAACTGCCGTGCGATCATCTCCCTCTGCCTGATGACGGGCAACATCGGACGATCCGGAACCGGCCTCCACCCCCTGCGTGGACAGAACAACGTGCAGGGAGCCTCGGACGCGGGCCTCGTCCCGATGAGCTACCCCGATTACCAGCCCGTGGTCTCCGAGCAGGCCCGGCTCCGCTTCGAAGAGGCGTGGGGCCGGGAGCTCGACCCCGCGATGGGGCTCACTACCGTGGAGATCATCGAGGCTGCCCACGAGGGCAGCGTCAAGGGTATGTACATCCTCGGAGAGAATCCCTTCCTGAGCGATCCCAACACCAACCACGTGCGCGAAAGCCTCGAGAACCTGGACTTCCTCGTCGTGCAGGACATCTTCCTCACCGAGACGGCCGAGTTCGCAGACGTCATCCTACCGGCGACCTCGGCCCTCGAGAAGTCGGGCACGGTCACCAACACCGATCGCCGCGTACAGCTCTTGAATCCCGTGCTCGAGCCCCCCGGCGAGGCCCGCCTCGATTGGGAGATCATCTGCGAGATCGCCACCCGCATGGGATATCCGATGCACTACCACGACAGCTCCGAGGTCTTCGACGAGCTCGTCTCACTCTCGCACAGCTACCGGGGCCTCAGTCACCGGAAGCTCGGCCCAATCGGCAAGCTCTACCCCTGCCCGAACCCCGATGAGAGCGAGGGCACCGTGGTGATGTTCGGCGAGGGCTTCCCCACGAAAAACGGCAGGGCGCTCTTCGTTCCTTCCGACCACACCGGAGCCGACGAGCTTCCGGACGAGGACTACCCGCTCATCCTGGTCACCGGCCGTATCCTCGAGCACTGGCATACGGGTGTAATGACACGGCGCTCACGAGCCCTCGATCGGATCGAACCGGAGGCTTTCATCTCGATTCATCCGGCCGACGCGTCGAAGCTCGGAATTTCGCACGGCGATTGGGTTCGCGCGGCCTCGCGACGGGGCGAGATCACCCTCGAGGCCAGGGTCGAGAAGGCAACCCAGCCCGGCTCGGTCTTCATTCCCTTCCATTTCAGGGAGGCCGGGGCCAACACCCTGACGACCGACAAGCTCGATCCCGATGCGAAGATTCCCGAATTCAAGTTCTGCGCGATCAGCGTTCGCCCGAGCGAGTCCCAGGAGCCGGCGTAGCCCTCCCCGGCATTTCAATCGCGCGGACGAAACACCCCGAACACACTCGTATAGCCGTGCAGGTACGATATGCCGTCCACCGGCCCGAGCTCACCATTGCCGAAGAATCCGGCGAGGGGAATCGCTCCGAAGTGCCGCGCAAACGCCTCGCTGTCATGGTTCGGTCGGCCGTACATCCCCGTGCCGCGTCCAAGGCACGAGAAGAGCAGCGCGCCCTCTCCCTCGACTCCGGCCGCGCGGCTCGCAGCCAATCGCGCATCGAGATCCTCGGCGGCCGCCTGACCATCCCGCAGCTGGAACTGTACGACCTGCCTCTCCTCGAGCAGGGCCCCGACTGCGAGAGAGCCCATCTCGGGATCGCTGCCCACCAGGTTCCGCACCAGGAAATCGCCGCGCGCCAGCTCGGCCTTCTCGGGACGCATCTGGATGCCGATGAAGAGGGAGTGCCGAAAGAGCTCTCGCTCCTTCTCGCCGGCCGCGGCAAAGAGCCCCTCGATCACGGCGAGCGGAGAGCGGCCGTCGATCTCGATCAGGTTGTTCTCCTCGCATCGCGTGACGAACATCGGCTGGCCGATCGGACGGCAGCCCTGGGCAACGATCGGCTCGAGGCGAACGTTGCCCGTGAGTGCAATCCCGACGAAGCCGCCGTCCAGACTCTCGCTTCCCAGATAGAGGCGGTTCCCGCCTGGCCGATCGCCTCCGCTGGCGAGACCGCCGATCGTCACTCCGCTCGGATACGCGAGTTCGAGGCCGGCGAGCAGCTTCTGGGCGTCGCCCGTGAAGGGATCCCCGAGCAGGATGAAGGCCGGCTCGGAATCGGTCGGAACCCCGATGCGCTCGCGCCAGGGACCGGGGTCCGGCCCCCAGATCTGCAGCTCGGCCGGCGGGATCGAAAAGGGGTGGAGCTCGACGCCGGGAAGCGTCGCCGCCGTCACGGCCAGGCCCGGACCCTGCTCGACTTCGACGCCTGCGCCGATCACGCTCTGGGCGCTGCATCCGGCGATCAGCGCATCCGG
>CBDUYG010000482.1:0-3559 GCA_965371385.1 uncultured Myxococcales bacterium
ACGAAGACATACTCGAGGTCCTGGCCTCCGGTGGCTACCAGATGTTCTTCGACGGATCTGCCCGGATGACGGACGACGGCCAGGACATCAACGCCTTCGCCTACGTTCCCGAGCCGGGCACCGCCCTCCTCGTGGGCCTCGGCCTGACTGTCCTCGCGTATCGCCGCGACCGCTCCCAGGCATCGCCGCCCCGCGCGAATGCGCCCAGGACCTCGATCGCAGCGGGTTGGGACGATTTCCCCAGCCTTTCGCGCTAATTGCCGTTTAACCGGCCAACCTCTGGGTAGGGGTTTGAGTTGGTTCAGGCCAACCAACTCGGCCCCTTTCTCGGGACACTGGCCGTGCTCGAGCCCATGAAGCGCCGGCGGAGGCGTCTCGACCGCCAACATCGCATCGACCGACGGCCTCGAGGGCATGAACGGTGTGTCCGCCAGCGCGGCCCTCTCTCTCGCATCGGACGAGAGCTTGTCGTGTACGGCGGCGGATTTCGTAGTTGACGCCGGACTCACGGCCGGGCACGTCCTGGAGAGGGTTCCGAGCGCCTGAGCGGCCCGGGGAGAGGGTCACTGCGGTCGCGCTCAAGTTGTCGCTGATGGGACCGAAAAGATCGAAATGTCCGTGAACCACGACTCATTCAGGGATCTCTGCGAGGGTATCTGCCGGGATGGGGGCTGGGAGCTCCTCCCCAACGGGATCCGAGTGAGCTGGCCCGGCGGCCGGCGCCAGCTGGTCTCGTTCGATTTCTTCGAGCACCAAGACCAGGAAGTCGTCCGCTTGTACACGCGGATCGGCCCCGTCGAGGCCCTCGACGAGGAGACGCTGGTGATGGCGCTCCGGGTCAATGCCGGACTCGCTCATGGTGCTCTCGCGGTCATGCACGATGCCCTCGTCATGATCGACACACAGATGCTGCGAGACGCGGACCTGGGCGAGGTCAAGGCGTCGATTGATTTTCTCGCCCGCACCGCGGATTGCTACGAGAAAACTCTCTTCTGCAGGGACGCCTACTGAGCCTTTGTGCTCGACGGGGTTTGTCCCGAGCTCTCGCACGATCTCGGAGCGTTCGTTCCGCTTCCGCCTCCGGAGACCGAAGATGTTGCGCTGTGGCCGGACCGCCACTCGCGATCGATCGCTTGGAGGCGAAGGCTGACGGACGCCTCGCCTATCGACTCGAGGCCGTACAGCGCCTCCCGTTTTCCTTGGACACGAACTCGAGGAGGGTGTGACGTCGAATGAGGTGGTGATGAGTGGGAAGCGAAGAGGGAAGGCCGCCCCATCCCGCTTTCGCCATTTCTTCGCTACTCTCGGCCACCGTCCATGCCCCAGTCCAACCCCAGCGCCGCGGCCCTCGAGCCCTTCCATCCGGCGGTTCGAACCTGGTTCGAGCGGCGCTTTCCCGAAGGTCCGACCGAGCCCCAGGAGCGGGGCTGGCCGGCGATCCGGAAGGGTGAGGATACGCTGATCGCCGCGCCCACCGGCACCGGCAAGACGCTCTCCGCGTTCCTCGTCTGTATCGATCGCCTCTACCGTGACTTCGATGCGGGGAGCTTCGACGCGGCGCAGTCCGGGCCGAGCGTCGTCTATGTCTCACCCCTCAAGGCCCTGGCGGTCGACATCCAGAAGAACCTCGAGCAACCGCTGAGCGAGATTCGAGAGATTGCGTTCGAGCTGGGGATGCCGGCGCCCGAGATCCGGGTCGCGGTGCGCAGCGGCGATACACCGGCGAGCCAGCGCGCCGCGATGCTGCGCAAGCCTCCCCACCTCCTGATCACCACGCCGGAGTCCCTCTATCTCCTCATCACCGCCGAGAAGAGCCGTGAGCTGTTGCGCGGGGTCGGTACGATCATCATCGACGAAATTCACGCGGTCGCGCGAGACAAACGGGGCTCTCATCTCGCGCTCTCGGTCGAGCGGCTCTCGGCCCTGTGCGAGAAGCCACCTGTGCGCATCGGCCTCTCGGCCACCCAGCGGCCGATCGAGACCATCTCGCGCCTCCTGGTCGGAGCCGGGGAGGGACGCTCGAATTCTGATGGCACGCCGCGCTGCCGGATCGTCGACGCGGGCCACAAGCGCCACATCGATCTCGCCCTCGAGCTGCCGGAGGGCGAGCTCGAGGCCGTTGCGTCGGCCGAGCAGATGGGCGAAGTGCTCGACCGCATCGCCGCGCACGTGAAGAATCACACGACGACCCTCATCTTCGTCAATACGAGGCGTATGGCCGAACGCCTGGCCCACCTGCTCGCCGAGCGTCTTCCCGAGGGCAGCGTGGCGGCGCATCACGGGAGCCTCTCGAAGGATCGGCGCCTCAAGGTCGAGACGCGTCTGCGCGCGGGGGATCTCGCGGCGCTGGTCGCGACGGCTTCCCTCGAGCTGGGGATCGACATCGGGCCCGTCGACCTCGTCTGTCAGATCGGCTCGCCGCGTAGCCTCGCGACCTTCCTGCAGCGGGTCGGCCGCTCGGGCCACTCCCGCGGCGAAACGCCGAAGGGACGTCTCTACCCCATGACCCGGGACGAGCTGGTCGAGTGCGCGGCGCTGCTGCGCGGAGTGCACCAGGGGCGACTCGACGCGATTCACCCGCCCGACGCGCCACTCGACATTCTCTCTCAGCAGATCGTCGCCGCTTGCGGCGCCGAGGAGTGGAAGGAGGACGACCTCTACGAGCTGATGCGCGGCGCGGCGCCCTACGCAGAGCTTTCGCGCGAGGTCTTCGACGAGCTGATCGCGATGCTCTCCGAGGGCATCGCCACCGGGCGCGGGCGGCGGGGAACCTATCTGCACCGCGATCGGGTGAATGGCGAGGTGCGCGGGCGCCGCGGCGCAAGGCTCGCCGCGCTCACGTCGGGCGGAGCCATCCCGGATCGCGCCGACTATCGCGTCGTGCTCGACCCGGACGACACCTTCATCGGCACGGTCGATGAGGACTGGGCGATCGAGAGCATGGCGGGCGATATCTTCCTGCTCGGGAGCACCTCGTGGCGCATCCGCCGGATCGAGTCCGGGGTCGTTCGGGTGACCGATGCACAGGGGATGCCGCCGACCATCCCCTTCTGGTTTGGTGAGGCCCCCGCGCGCACCGCCGAGCTCTCGGATGAGGTCTCGGATTTGCGCCGGGAGGTGGGGGAGCGCCTCGAGAAGGACGAATCCGAGGCCGCTCGCTGCTGGCTGCGCGAAGAGTGCGGGCTCGATCACAACGCGGCCGATCAGCTGGTGCGCTACCTCTCCGCCGCGCTCGCCCAGCTGGGCGTGCTTCCGAGTCGCGATCGGCTCGTGCTCGAGCGCTTCTTCGACGAGACCGGGGGCATGCAGCTCGTGATGCACTCCCCGCTCGGCGGCCGGGTGAATCGCGGCCTTGGCCTCGCCTTGCGCAAGCGCTTCTGCCGCAGCTTCGATTACGAACTCCAGGCGGCCGCGAGCGACGATGCGATCGTGCTCTCCCTGGGGCCCCAGCACAGCTTTCCTCTGGCCGAAGTTCCCCGCTATCTCCATCCGGACAGCGTGCGGGAGGCGCTCTCCCAGGCGGTGCTCAACTCGCCGATGTTCACCTCGCGCTGGCGCT
>CBDUYG010000483.1:0-3559 GCA_965371385.1 uncultured Myxococcales bacterium
GGCAGGGCGGAGAGCCTGTGGGGGAGCGAATGGGGGAGGAGCGGGGGCCGGGGGGGCCGGCTTCGATCTCCAAGCTGCCTTCCGCGTCTTGAGGAGTGTGATGGCTGTCCAGGCGGGTCGGGTCGTCGCTGGGTCAGGCGAGCACGTCCGCGTTGGGCTCATTGCTCGTGTGCTCGCTCTACGGGTAGCGGCAGAACCCCCAATGGGAATGGAGAGCGAGCCGAGTACGTCAGTCGAGGAAGTCCCGAACCTTCATTCCGATCTCACGCATGCGCCGCTGGAGCGTGCGAACACTGATGCCCAGCTCCATTGCAGCCGGAGGAAGGCGACCCTGGTTTCGCATCAGTGCATCCGCAAGCTCGCTCCACCGGAGATCGTGGCGTTTCCGAGGTCGGTGGGGTGGGATGGAGGGAGCAGGGGATCTGGCGGGCTGAGACTGACATGCGCCGGGGCAGTTCCTGGGATTCGTGTCGGACAATGGCGTGCGCCTCGCCTCACTCTCCAACCGGACGGCCGAAGCCAGTTCGAAGTGATCGATCGCCCCATCCCCTCCCCAGAGCATGGTTCGCGCGATCGTATGCTTGAGCTCCCGCACATTGCCCGGCCAATCATGGGCCTTGAGCTGACGCAACGCTTCGGGCCGAATCTCCCTTCGTTTCTTCCCATGCGCCTCGAGCGCGATGAAATGCTCGACCAGCGTGGGCAGATCCTCCAGTCGCTCGCGCAGTGGGGGTAGGTGAATCGTCAGTACGTCGAGGCGATAATAGAGATCCCGGCGGAACTCACCGCGGGCAACTGCCACCGCGAGATCGCGATTCGTTGCCGCGATCACTCGAACATTGACCTTCTTCTCTCGGGCGCTGCCGACACTGCGAAACGCCCCGCTCTCGAGAACCCGCAAAAGCTTTGCCTGGGCTTCGATTGGAAGCTCCCCAATCTCATCGAGGAAGATCATTCCTCCAGATGCCTCTCCGAAGAGCCCGGTGCGATCTCGGCTCGCACCGGTGAACGCTCCGCGCGTGGATCCGAAGAGCTCACTCTCGAAAAGATTCGAGGCGATCGTCGCACAATTGACGGGCACAAATGGCATATCGCGACGGTTGCTCCCCATGTGAATCGCCATCGCTGCGACTTCCTTGCCGGTCCCTGTCTCGCCGGTGATGAGCACCGAGACATCGTGCTTGCCAGCGGTCAAAACACGACGACGCACATCGGCCATCGCCCGACTCGCTCCTATCAAGCCCGCTGAGGCCGCAGAGTATCCAGCCGGATCGCCGCAGTCGAGGGGGGATGCGATTCGCGAGCATGAACTGAGTTCTTCGCTCACTGCATCAGCTAATCGTGCAAGATAGCCGGGGCGCTTCACGAGATAATTTGCGGCGCCAGCTCGCATGGCGTGAACGGCACTCTCAGCTCTGTCGTCGGCCGTCACGATGATCAGTGGCGGTGGATGAGATCGCTTTCGTAGCTGATTACGAAGCTCGTGACCCGCGCCGTCCGGATCCGTAAGATCGACGACTATGCAGTCGAAGTTGATGGAGGCGAGCTTGCGGATCGCCTCTTCGCCGCTGCTAGCTTGATCGGCCTGCAGCCCGGCATTTTTCAACGCCTGTGTCATCTGGGCAGCCGCAGACGGGCCGTCTTCGACGACAAGGAGTGCATGTGGCGTCCGCACAGAGGGGTTCATCGGCGTTTATCGAATCCTGTCCTACCCGCATTTGATCGCCTTACCATCCAGGCATAGGTGACATCTTGGCATTCATGCTGGTCGAACATCAGTGTTTCGATGTGGACGAAGGTGTTCGAACATGTCCGAATCTGACGTCGATATCGCGCCCCGCTGTTTCGGAGCATCGAAAATGGATCAGCCTAACCCAGCCGCTCTGCCCACATCAGCTCGAGTGCGGAACTACCACCGTGGCTGTCGTTCCCAACCTGGGCCTCGAGTCGAGTTCGATCGACCCACCCATCGACTCGACGATTTCTCGCGCGATCGCGAGCCCGATCCCCGCACCGCCCTCCTCGCCGCGTGTCGTGAATCCGAGCTCAAAAGCGCGCCGCTGGAGCAGAGGAGTCATTCCAACGCCTCGATCCTTGACTACCAGCTCGATGTAATGATCGGAAATCAGCGCTGATACCTGCACGGTGGAATTCTCTGGGCCGGCGAGGAGCGCATTGTCGAGCAAAGTAATGAGTACTCGTTCAATATTTTCGTGAATCGCCGCCGAAATCGACGCGGCGTTCGACTCATAGAGCACCCGATCCCCGCCGCGGATCTGCTCGACGCTATGGATCGCACGCAAGACAAGAGAGTCGAGGTTCACCACCCCTTCGCCGTAGTCTCTTTGTCCTACCGCCGATTTCATGAAAGTGCGAAGGTCGTCGGATACTCCCTGGCTCAGCACACCGATTGTCGTGATATCCTCCTTCACACGATCCTGATCTGCGAGTATCGACGGCAAGCGCTCGGCTAGCTGACGGAGCCAATCCAGTTCCTTCGCCATTCCGTGAAAGAGCGCGAGCGCTGTCCGGCCGGAGGCGGCCCTCCCCTCCACGGCGACCAGGCTTCGAGCGAGTCGGGCGTTCTCCAGGGCCGTACCTGCGTGATCACAGAGCACCATCGCAAACTCGGTCTCCGCACCTGAATAATGGAGCCCGCTCTTCGATCGCATGAGCACGACTCGCCCCAGCACTACGCCACCGCTCTCGATGGAAAGCGTGAGCTCGGCCTCACCCCAGCCGCTCTCCTCTTGCGAAACGTCGCCACGCATCTGGTCCTGCGCGGTGGCCTCGATGGGATCGCTCGGTTCGTTCGCCGCCGGTCGCGTGGTCAGCATCAAATCAACTCCCGGTGCCAGATCCCCGAACAGGTACGCGGGTAGCCACTCGTCTCCCGAATGCAGGAGTATGCAGCCCGCCCTTGGGTTCAGGGCGGATGCGAGTGTGTCGCCCAGGAGTCGCGCAACTTCATCCTGCTCCCGCAGCTGGCCTGCCTGGGCCACAAAGCGCTCTCGCAGAGCCCGGTGGTGGGCAGCCCAGGGTGTCATTACCCCTTCGAGCACCCGAAAGAGTTTTCCGCGAATCTGTTCGAGTACGAAGAGCCCGACAAACACGACGGCAAATAGCCCAGTTTCGCCGCCAATCCGTGCCGAGACCCCTCCCACGGTCAGCGCGATCGTGAGAAGGAGCGCACCGATCCCATAATAGAGCGCGCGGGTCATCGAAGCGCGAACATCGAATCCGAGCTCGAATAGGTCGTAACGACTGATCGCGTAGGCGATCGGCATGGGCATGAAAATCAAGGCCGACATCAAGAATGTCGTCATGAGATCTCCCCAGCCGCGCAGTGCCGCGAAGAGGGTCAGTCCGCTCGGCAGGAGCAAGAGTCCAATCAGCAGTGACTTCGATCGGGCGCGCTCTATTGCGAGTCGAGCGTCTCGCGCCGCGAAGCCGCACGAGAGGATCAGCACTGTCCACGCGCCCAGAGTGGTTCCGAGCAGGGTTGCAGCGACCGAGGAGCCATAGCCCGGGTATCGTCCGAGAGCGAGCCATGCCGGCG